>JAYTNC010000310.1:0-22967 GCA_043748515.1 Gemmatimonadota bacterium
ACGAGGAGCGCGCGGCGCGGCATCAGCTCAGGCGTCAAGGACGTCGCGCAGCGTGGTGAGCAGCGTCTCGGCCGTGTACGGCTTCGGCACGAAGTGCCCCACGCCGGCGCCGATCGCACGGATGACGTTCTCGTTCGTGGAGAAGCCGCTCGACCCGATGACGCGCACGGCGGGATCCATCGCCTTGAGCGCGATGATCATCGAGGGGCCATCCATCACCGGCATCGCCATGTCGGTGAGCACCGCGGCGATGTCGGCGCGGTGCTGCGAATAGAGTGCGACGGCCTCGGCGCCGTTCGCGGCCTCCATGACGCGATAGCCGAATCGTTCGAGCGTGCGGCGCACGATCGTCCGGATCGCGTCCTCGTCGTCGACGATGAGGATCTGTTCACCGCTGCCGCGCGGGAGCCCGGCGGGGACCGCGGCGACCGGTTCGTCGTCGGCGGCGCCCGCGATCGCAGGGAAGTGGACCGTGAAGCGCGCGCCCTTCCCGGGCTCGCTGTGGACGTTGACCGATCCCTTGTGCGCCTTGACGATCGAATGGACCGTCGACAGGCCGAGGCCGGTGCCCTTGTGCAGGTCCTTGGTCGTGAAGAAGGGCTCGAAGATGCGCTCCATCACCGCGGGCGGGATGCCGTGCCCGGTGTCGGCGACGCTGATGCGCACGTACGGTCCCGGGCGCGCCTCGGGGTTCATGCCCGCGTAGATCTCGTCGAGCACGGTGTTGCCGAAGTGCATCGTGAGCGCGCCGCCCTGCGGCATCGCGTCGCGCGCGTTGACGCAGAGATTCATCACGACCTGATGGATCTGCGTCTCGTCGCCGATGACCACCCAGAGTGACGGGTCGATCCCGAGATGGAAGGAGATGTCCTTGGGGAAGGTCTCGTGGACGATCGCCTCGACGTCGCGCGCGATGCGGCGGAGGTCGACCATGAGCCGCTTGCCGTCGGCGCCGCGCGCGAAGCCGAGCACCTGCTTGACCATCTCGGCGCCGCGCAGCGCGCTCGTCTCGATCGTGTTGAGCGACTCGAGCTTGAGCGGATCGGACTCCTCCATGCGGAGAAGTTCGATCGAGACGAGGATCGGCGTGAGCACGTTGTTGAGGTCGTGCGCGATGCCGCCGGCGAGCGTGCCGAGGCTCTCGAGACGCTGGGCACGGAAGAACTGCGCCTCGAGGCGTTTCCGTTCCGTCACGTCGGAGTCGATCGCGAAGACGGCGGCCGGACGGTCCTGCTCGTCGTTCACGAGCGTCCACCGCACGTCGACGGTGCGCGCGGCGCCATCGCGTCCGCACTTGGTGAGTTCGCCCTCCCACTGGCCGTGCTCGAGCAGGGCGTCGTGCGCCTCGCGGTACCGGACCGGATCGACCTGGAAGAGCGCCGCGGCCGGGTGGCCGATCGCGTCCTCGGCACTCCAGCCGAAGGTGCGTTCGGCACCCTTGTTCCAGTAGGTGATGCGGTCGGAGAGATCCATCACGAGGATCGCGTCGTGCGCGGCGTCGAGGAGCGTGGCCTGCTGCGCGAGGCGCAGTTCCGCCTCCTTGCGCGTCGTGAGGTCGGTGAGTCCGCCGATCATCCGCTGCGGCGTGCCGTCGGCGGCGCGGAGGATGTAGCCGCGGTCGAGCACGTACGCGTAGCGCCCATCCTTCCGCTCGAACCGATACTCCCCCGACCAGAACGAGTCGCCCGCGACGATCGCGTCGTGCAGCTGCGTGAGCACGCGGTCGCGGTCGAGATCGTGCACACGCGGGTTCCACGACGCGGAGATCGGCCCGACCTCGGCCTGCGAGAACCCGAAGACCTGCTCGATCCCGTCGTTCCATGTGATCGAGTCGGTGAGCATGTCCCAGTCGTAGCTCGCGTCGTTCGTCGCCGTCGCGAGGATGCGGAAGCGCTCCTCGCTCGCGCGGATCGCCTCCCGCGCATTCCGCGCTTCGGTGATGTCCTGCAGCGCGCCCTGCATGCCGACCAACTGGCCGTGCGCGTCGCGCATCGGCTGCCCGATCGTGCGCACCCAGATCTTCCGGCCCGCCTGCGTGACCGCCGAGAGTTCCTCGTCGTAGCCGATCCCCTCGTCGCGACAGCGCGCGAAGCGGCTCAGCATCCGCTCGCGGTCGGCCGGCGCGTAGTAGCTCAGCGCCTCGTCGAGCGGCGGCGTGTAGCCACGCGGCAGGTCGAAGATCGCGCTGAGCTCCTCGGACCAGAAGCGCGTGCCCGCCGGGATCTCCACGCGGAAGGCACCGATCCTGCCGATGGCCGACGCCACATGGAGCAGGTTCTCGCTCCGCTCGATCGCGATCTCCGCGACACGGCGTTCGGTGATGTCCTGGCTGGTGCCCACGGCGCGCGACGGGACGCCGGCGTCGTCGACGAAGGTGCGCCAGCGCTCCTCGAGATGCTTGATCGAGCCGTCGGCGAGCACGATGCGGTGCGTGACGGAGCAGAGGTCGCGCGTGCCGAACGACTCCCGGAAGGCCGCGTCGACCTCCTCCTGATCCGCCGGATGCACATGCTCGAGGAACGTCAGGTGCGTCGGCCGGAACGTCGCCGCGTCGAGCCCGAAGATGCGGAAGATCTCGTCGGACCAATGCACGGCGAGCGTGACGAAGTCGGTCTCCCAACTCCCGACCTTCGCAACGCGCTGCGCGGTCTCGAGCGCGGCACGTTCCTCCGCGAGCGACACCGCGAGCTGGCGGAATCGCAGCTCGCTCGCGCGGAGTGCCGCGTCTTCTTGGTCGTCGGTCCCGTCCATCTGGTCCGGACGGCCGGAGGTCTTGAGTCGACTCACTGGTGTCCTCCCGTCGCGGGTCCTTCGAACGCCCGAGTTGAACCTAACACGTCGAGCGGAGCGGACCGGCGAGAGGCGTCGCGGCGTCTAACGCTTCAGGGGCACCAGCACGCTCTTCTCATAGGGCCCGACGCGCACCACACGGATCGTCTGCGTGAAGGTCTGCCCGCCCACCTCGAGCACGACGCGATAGTCGCCCGTCTCCACGGGAACGGCGCGGGCGCCTCCGAAGCCGCCTGGACCACCAACTGGGCCGCCGCCTGGGCCACCGCCCGGACCGCCCCGTCCGCCGCCCCCTGGTGCGCCTCCCGGCGCGCCCTGCGGCGCGTTCGCGAGCGCCGCGAGCACACGCGCCTGCGCCGTCGGGCTCGCCGAGCTGTCGGGGGCCGCACGCGACTCGGCCGGCCGCGCGTTGAAGCCCGCAGGGAAGCCCGGGTCGTTCACGGGGCCCGTGACGATCCCACGCCCACCGCCGCCGCCGAAGCCCGCGAAGACCGGGCCGGTGCCGGTGTGCATGAGATTCCACGTCACCGTGTTCAGCCCGCCGGTGTTCGTGCCCGCCAGTCGCGCCACGGTGTCGCCGGCCACGTTGAGGATGCTGATGCGCGGCGCCACCGCCGCCGGAGCGGCCAGACGATACGTGATCGCGCCCCCCGCCGCCGTACGCTCACCGCGCCACGCCCGATGCGCGCGCGGCTCCGAGCCCACCGGCCGCTCGCCGTACTGCAGCGCCACCGTGGGCGCGAAGAGATGCGTCCCCTTCGCGAGCACCTCGCCCGTCATCTGCTGCAGCGGCGCGACGTCGAGGATCTGCACCGACCGGCCATGCGTGCCGGCGATCAGCTCGCGGTCGCGCGGATGCACCTGCAGGTCGTACACCGGCACGGTCGGGAGATTGCCGTCGAGAATGAACCAGCTCGCGCCCTTGTCGAGCGAGGCATAGACGCCGAGTTCGGTGCCCGCGTAGAGCAGGCTCGCGTTCACCGGATCCTCGCGCACCACGTAGACCGTGTTGGGGCGCTCCGTGCGCAGGCCGTTGGCGATCGAACGGAACGTCTTGCCGAAGTCGTTGGAGACGAACAGATACGGCGTGAAGTCGTTGTCGCGGTGATTGTCGAAGCTCACATACACCGTCGCCGAATCGCCATAGCTCGGCTCGACCTTGCTGACGTGCGTGAACGGGGGCACGCCGGCGAAACGGCCGCTCAGGTCCTCCCACGTGCCGCCGTCGTTGCGCGTGAGCCAGACCTTGCCGTCGTTGGTGCCCACGTAGAGCAGCCCCGGCCGGATCGGCGACTCGCCGATCGTCACGATCGTCGCGTTCTCCTCCGCGCCCGTCGCGTCGCGCGTGATGCCGCCGGTCGCGTCCACCGCCGCATTGCCCTCGGCGTCGAAGCCGGTCGTGATGCGGATGCGCGACTCGTCGCGCGTCGAGAGGTCGGCCGAGATCGCGAAGGGCTCGAGGCCCTTCTTCACCGACTTGAAGAGCTTCTCCGCGCCGCTGTAGAAGACGTTGGCGTCGTGGCGCGAGAGGATGAACGGCGTGTTCCAGTTCCAGCGCGTCGCGACGTGTGGATCGGCGAGCGCCTGCTTCATCTCCGCGCGGATCTCGGCGATCTCCTTCACCTGCTCGGGCGTGAGCGGCCTGGTGCCGTCGCCGCGGATGCGCGCGATGCGCTGCCCGAACTGCGTGCGCGTCACCGTGCGCGCGCGGATGCTCACCGCCTCGCCGGTCGCGACGTTGCGCCGTGCGACGTTGCCGCCCTGCGATTCATAGAACACATACTCGGGCTCGAACGGATCCTGCGCCGTCTGCAGACCGTCGGCCGCGAAGATCGCGAACCAGTCGGTCATCTGCAGCGGAGCGTTGCTCCGGCGGCTCAGGCCGCACGAGGTGCCGTTGTCCTGCAGGCCGCCGCAGACGCGGTAGGGGACCTGATAGTCGAAGCTGATCCCGTAGAACTGCCCCATCGCCATGTTGTTGAGCGCGTCGTACGCGCCGCCGCGGTCCCACGTCTGGAAGAGCCCGGCGTCGCCGCCGACGATGAAGTGCTCCGGATCGGCCGGGTCGATCCACATCGCGTGGTAGTCCTCGTGGATGCCGAGCATCCCTGGGCGCCACGAGCGGCCGCCGTCGGCGGACGACGCGAAGTCGACCGCCATGCGGTAGAGGCGGTTCGGATCGCGCGGGTCGACACGGATCTGCGAGAAGTAGAACGGGCGATTGTTGGTGGTGCTCATCCATTCCCAGGTGCGCCCCGCGTCGCCGGAGCGATAGAGTCCGCTCAGCAGCCGCTGCGGCTTCGCGCCGCGCACGCTGTCGGCCTCGACCATCGCGTAGACCACGTCGGGATCGCTCGCCGCGACCGACAGGCTGATCCGTCCCTTCGTCGTCGCGGGGAATCCGCCGCCCTTCACCTCGGTCCAGTTGGTGCCGCCGTCGACGGTCTTCCAGAGCGCCGAGCCGGGGCCGCCGCTCTTGAAGAAGTGCGCCTTGCGCACGCGCTCCCAGCTCGCGGCATAGAGCACGTCCGGATTGCGCGGATCGATCGCGAGGTCCACGAAGCCCGCGCGCGCGCTGATGAACTTGCTCAGTGTCCAGGTGCGACCGCCGTCCGTGGTCTTGTAGAGCCCGCGCTCCGGGTTGCTCCCCCACAGCGCGCCGAGCGCCGCGACCCAGACGATGTCCGGGTTGGTCGGGTGCACGATGATGCGGCCGATGTGCTGCGTCTTCTCGAGGCCCATCGACTGCCAGGTGACGCCGCCGTCGATCGACTTGTAGATGCCGTAGCCCGGCTGCACCGAGTTGCGCGAATCCTCCTCGCCGGTCCCGACCCAGATGATCATCGGATCGCTCGGCGCGATCGCGAGGTCGCCGAGCGACGCGATCGGGGCCTTCTCCCAGAGCGGGATGAAGGTCGTGCCCGCGTTGATCGTCTTCCAGATGCCGCCGGTCGCACCGGCCACATAGAAGATCTTGCTGCTCCCCGGCTGCACTTCGACGTCGGTGATGCGGCCGGCCATGTTCACCGGACCGACCGAGCGCCAGCGAAGGCCGGCGATGGTCGTGGAGTCGGGCACCTGGCCGCCGGCGGCGCTGGCGAGAAGGGCGATGGCGGCGGACGCGCGGAGCAATGAGCGCATGGGTCGGGCGGGTGGGGAGGTGGGCGGCGCGCGGCTTCTGACGGACGCGGACTGGTCGGTGTGGCTACGCGGCGCGAGTGCTCGCCGTTCGCCGCCGTTCGCCGCCGTTCGCCATTTCGTCCGCCGCGTCGCGCTCTTGACTCCGCCGACGGAAAGCCGCACATTCGCTACTAGACCGAACGGTCTAGTACGCCATCCACGCACAGGAGGCACGACATGCGAGTCGCGCGAGAGCAGGTGGACGTCCGGATGCAGATCCCCGGCGTCGTGATCCGCCAGCGGAAGGACTTCGGCACCGTGAAAGGCTTCGACAAGATCAGCGGCGAGTACTTCACGCTCTCCGCCGGCGTCGACACGACCGCGCTCTTCGTGGGCCTCGACCACGACCTCTGCCAGTGCCCGCACTGGGGCTACGTGCTGAGCGGTGCCATCACTACCACCGACGAGTACGGCACGCAGGAGACGGTGCGCACCGGCGACTTGTTCCACTGGCCCGCAGGCCACAATGTGAGAGTCGACGCCGACGCCGAGATCATCATGTTCAGCCCCGAGCACGAGCACAGTCTGGTCATCGACCACATGATCGCGAAGGTCGCGAGCTGACCGCGCACGCGACCACTACGAAGCAGCGCCTGCTCGACGTCGGGCTCGCCATGCTGCTGGAGCATGGCTACCACGGCCTGGGCATCCAGGCCGTGCTCGATGCCGCGCGCGCGCCCAAGGGCTCGTTCTACCATCATTTCGCCGACAAGGAGGACTTTGCCCTTCAGGTGATCGACCAGTACATGGTCGGTGTGCACGCGGGGCTCGACGCCTGCCTCGGCGCCTCCGACCGGGCGCCGCTCGCGCGCGTGCGGCTCTTCTTCGAGATGACGCAACAGTCGTACGAGCGCGAGGGCTACCTCGGATGCCTGCTCGGCGGACTCGGGCAGGAGCTCTCCGGCGCCCACGAGGTCTTCCGACTCCGCATCGAGAAATGTCTCACGCAGATCGCCGAGCGCACCGGCGCCTGCCTCGAGGAGGCGCGCGCCGCCGGGGACCTTCCGGCCGACACCGACACCGCGCGGCTCGCGAGCCTGCTCGTGGATTGCTGGGAAGGAGCCGCGCTGCGCAGCCGGCTCCGCGGCGATCCGACGTCGCTCACCGCGATGCTCGACTTCTTCTTCCGGTCGGCGACCGCGACGCGCTGAGCCGTCGGAAGTATCGCTCGCCGCGCCGTCAGGCCGCGCCGTCAGGCCGCGTGGCCGGGCGTCACCCTCGAGAAGACGATGCACTCGCTCGCCACGCCAAGGCAGAGCCCGAGCACCGCCGCCACCAGCCACGCGCCCGGTCCCTCTGTCGCGCCGAGCGAATACCCCGTGAACCAAGCCAGCAGGGCGCCGACCACCACGATCACCGCCGACTGCACCAGCGCCATGTGCCGACTCCGGCGTTTCCCGATCGCCGAAGCGAGCACCCCGGCCGCGAAGACCGACGCCCCGAACGCCATCCAGAACATCCGCAGGTCCCAGCCCGTGCTCGCGTAGCGGAAGAGCCCGAACGCCACCGGTGCCGCGCCGAAGACGACCGCGCCCGCGAGGGCAAGGCGCTGCGCCGAGGTACGCTCGGGAATCGTCGTCGTGTTCATCCCTTGCGTCCCGCCTTGCTGCGATTGCGGTGCGCGAGCGGCTCGCCCGCATTCGGCTTGGCGGCCAGCGCCATACGGTCGTTGAGGTGCTCGGCCGCGGGCGAGGTCACTACGGGGTGCGGCTCCGTGACGTGCGGTGCCGGTGCCTCGTGATGTTCGAGATGCGGCGGGTGCTCGAGAGGGGGCAGCGAGGTGGGGGCAGGTTTCTTGGTCATCTGATCCGCCAGTCGGGGGAGGTGGAGCGGGACTTCGTTCCTGAAGTCAGCATCGTGCGACGGCCTCGGACCATCGCACGATGGGGCTACTCCCGTATCAGGGGGCGGTCTCCGACCGGCCGTACAGGTGCCGCGCGAACCAGTTCGTGTTGTGGAGGATCGCCGCGAGTGTCTCCTTCGGCTTGGTGATCCCGTGCCCGAACCCCTTGTAGACGACGAGTCGGGTCGGCACCCCCACGTCCTGCAGCCCCTGGTAGAGCTCGTACGCGTTCTGGATCGGCACGCGCCGGTCGAACTCGCCATGCTGGATCAGCGTCGGCGTGCGCGCCTTGAGGATGTTCGTCATCGGCGACGTGCGCGCGTAGATCGCGGGGTCGCGCCACGGATCGCTCTTGAGGTACTGCCGCGTGAACGGGTGGATGTCGGTCGCGACGTAATACGTGACCCAGTTCGAGATCCCCGCGCCGACCGACAGCGCCTTGAAACGCGTGGTATTTGTCGCGAGGAATGCCGAGATGTAGCCGCCCTGGCTCCAGCCCATCGCGCCCATGCGCGTGGTGTCGACGATCCCCATGCGCTCGAGATGCTCGACGCCGCTCATCACGTCCCACAGGTCGCCGACGCCGAGATTGCGCACGTTGAGCGCGCGGAAGGCCTCGCCGTAGCCCGCCGACCCGCGGTAGTTGGGCCGCAGCACGAGCGCGCCCTCGGCGACCCACTGCGCGATCGGGTAGACCGAGCCCGGCAGCGGCTGCGGCACGTCGATCCCGGTGGGGCCGCCGTGGATCACGACGAAGAGCGGATACTGCTTCGTCGCGTCGAAGTCGCGCGGCTTGTGCAGCACGCCCTCGATCTCGGCGCCGTCGCGGCTCTTCCACCGTACCACCTCGGCGGTGCCGATCGCCCACGACGAGATCTGGTCGGTCATCGCAGTGACGCGCGCCGGCGTGAAGGCGGTGAGCGATGCGGTGAAGATCTCGTTCAGCGTCGCCGCGTCCTGCGCCGCGAATGCGATCCGTTGGCCGTCGGCGGAGAACGAGGGCGACGTGATGTTGATCGAAGACGTGACGGCGAGCGTCGTGGTGCCGCGCTCCGGGTCGATCCGGTAGAGCCGCGACGCGGTGCGTGCGCGGCCGCTGAAATAGATGCCGCCCTGCTTCCACGTGATCCCGCCGATCTGCTCGTCGAAGTCTGCGCCGAGCCGCACCGTCGCGCCGCCCTCGGCGGGGACGCGCAGGAGGAGGCCGTTCCTGAAGAAGTTGGTCGTGGTGTCGCCGCCGGTGGAGGCATAGGCGATCCAGCGCCCGTCGGGAGACCAGACGGGGTTGGCGTCGGAACCGCGCGTCGTCACGAGTGCGCGCTGCTGCTTGCTGGCGACGTCGATCACCGAGATGTCGCGGCTCACGCCCGAGTTGATGAGCGGATCATTCGCGTGGTCGAACGCGATGCGCGATGCGTCGGGCGACCAGTCGAAGTTGCCCACGGTGAAGCGCGTGCCATCGGTGAGACGCACCGCCTCGGGAGCGGTGCCGACCGCCAACGCCGCCGGAGCGACGGTCGCAAGCCAGAGGTGCGTCATCACGTAGCCTTCGTCCTCCACCGCGAAATCGCCGAGCCGCTCGCGGTCCCGCTTGCGGGCTTCGCTCTCGGGCTCCGCCGCGGTGAACGCGATCGTGCGGCCGTCGGGCGCCCAGCGGAAGTCGCTCACGCCCTCCTTCGCGGCCGTGAGCTTGAGGGCTTCTCCACCCGCCATCGCCAGCACGTACACCTGCTGCTTCTCTCCACGATCGGTGAGGAAGGCGAGCCAACCGCCGTCGGGCGACCAGCGCGGCGAGGTCGAGCTGCTCTTGGCGGTGCGCGTGAGCTGGATCGGCGCAGCACCCTCGCGCGCGAGCCAGATCTCGGTGTCGTAGCGGTTCTCCGTCCACTCGGTGGTGCGCACGGTGAAGGCGACGCTGCGGCCGTCGGGTGAGATCTGCGGCGAGCCCGCCTGGCGGAGGCTCAAGACCTGCTCAGGCGTCGGGGACTGGGCGGCGAGTGCTCCTGCGGTGAGAAGCGACGCGAGAGCGGCGCGGGCGAACAGTTGCATCGTGGCTCCGTGGCGGTGGGTCGTCCGGGACCAAGATGCAGCCGTGAGGCGTGCGCCGTCAGTCGTCTCGCGACGATCCCCGCGGGCCGCGCGGGCACCTTGAGGGCGTCCATCGCTGGCAATCCGGCCGTGATCGCCGCGAGTCGCAACGTCACGGCCGAATCCACTGGAGACTCGATCACGGCGGTGAATCCGGAATCCGGCGGCGCGGTGAACGGGATCGATAGCGCTGCAGGCACGCGACGATAGCGCGCACCGTCGAGCACGCGACCGTCGATCGCGATGGCGCGCACGAAGGCCGCCCCGCTCACGCGGTACGCCAGCGTTCCGGCGGGCGCCGTGAATCGCAGTGTGAGCCGTCGGTGATCGTGCGTGCGACGCCGCGCACCGCGAGTCCTTGCGTGGTGCCAGCCGCCGAGTGGATCCAGCGCATGATCGAGTCGGCGTCTGCGGCCCGCACGACACGCGCCGAGTTGCCGAGCGCCGCCTCCGCGAACGATCCGTCGGGCAGCGGTGTCGGGGTGGAGAGCGACCGGACGATGAGCGCGCCGACGAGCAGCGCGAGTCCGAGGAGAGTGCGGGGCGAAGCGAGGCGTGTCATGCGGGAAACTGCGCTGGCAATCAGACCTTCGCCGCCGCCGTGCCCGCCGCGCGCCCGGTCGCCCAGGCCCACAAGAAGTTGTAGCCCCCGATCGGCCCGAATGCGTCGAGCATCTCGCCGCAGAGGTACAACCCCGGGTGTCGCGTGCTCTCCATGGTCCGCGCGTCGATCTCCGCGAGACTCACGCCGCCGCCCGTCACCTCGGCCTTCTTGTAGCCCTCGTCGCCGGTCCAGGGCAACTCACCGCGCACCAGCGTCTCGATCAATCGCAGCCGCTCCTCTCGCCGCAGCTCCGCGAGCGACCTCGCGGGATCGACACCCGCGAGTCCTATGAGCACCGTCGCGAGGCGATCGGGTACGTGCGCGCGCACCGCGGCCGCCACGGTGCGCGCGCCCTGCGGCTTGAGCGCCGCCTCCCACTCGGCGTCACCGAGCGCGGACCACTTCACGGTGAGCTTGGCGCGGGGGCCGCCCTCCAGGCGCGACCGCACGACCACATGCGACACGTTGAGCGCGGCGGGCCCGCTGTAGCCCTGATGCGTGAAGAGGAAGCCGCCGGTGTGCGTGGCCGACCGGTCGCCCGCGCGTGCCGTGAGCCTGACCGTGAGCGAGACGCCGGAGAGCGAGGCGAAGGTGCCGGCGTCGTCAGTGATCGGCGTGAGCGCGGCGTACACCGGATGCATCTCGTGCCCGAGGCGCCGCGCGATCGTGAGTCCGAGTCCCTCGCTGCCTGTGTTCGGCACCGAGAGTCCGCCCGCCGCGACGATCACCGCGTCGGCGTGAATCGACTCGGCCTCCGCGACGTCGACGCGCCAACCGCCGTCCACCGGCACGACGTCGAGCACGCGCGTCTCCATGCGGAGGTACGCGCCGCGGCGCACCGCGAGCGCGAGCAGCCCGTCGCGCACGTCGCGCGCCTTGTGCGACGTGGGGAAGACCTTGAGCGCCTCCGGCTCCTCGGAGAGCGGGATGCCCACCTCATCCTCGAAGAAGCGCCGCTGCTCGGCCAGGGGCCACGAACGCACGATCCGCCGCAGCGTGTTGAGCGACGAGTCGGAGACGAAGCGCGATTCGTCGAGCATCAGCGGCAGCACGTTGCACCGTCCGCCGCCGCTGATGAGGATCTTGCGCCCGCCGTCCTTGGTGCGCTCGAGCAACAGCGTCTCGCCGCCGCCGCTGGCCGCGAAGATCGCCGCCATGGTGCCGGCGGCGCCCGCGCCGACGACGACCACGCGACGACGCGAAGTGGATGACATCAGGGAAAGATGGCCGATCGGCGGAGATCGCGTGTGCGACCCCCGCCGACCCTCCCGCCCTCGGCGCCGCCGGCGCCGAGGGCGGGCTGAGTGCTGCCTCGCGCTGTCTAGCGCTGTCGGGCGCTGTCTAGCGCTGCACGACCGTCGCGCTCGCCAGCGTCACCGCCGTCTGCGCGAGGAGGCGGCCGTTGGCCGACGAGCCCGTGCGCATGGTGATCCCGGTCTGCGAGAGCACCTGGCCCTCGAGGTGCGCGGTCGTTCCGACCGTCACGGCACCGGCGACCTGCCAGAAGACGTTCGACGCCAAGGCACCGCCCGTCAGCACGACGCGCTTGCCCGAGGCCATGGTCAGGCCACCGGCGATCTGCATGATCCACACGTCGGTCGCCGTGCCGTTCAGCGTGAGGTTCGAGCCGATCGTCACGGCGCTCGACCACTTGTAGAGACCGGCCGGCAGCGTCATGCCGCCGATCGCACCCGACGCGAGTTCGGTATAGTCGGGAAGGGAACGGCCCGCGGCGTTCGTATATGCGGTCTCCATCGCACCGACCGCAGCGGTCAGATTCGCGGGCGTCGGGACGGCGTAGCCCGGCGCGTACACGCTGCCGGTCACCTGCGTCGACGTCGAGAAGGCCGATCCGGCCGGGAGCATGAGCGCGAAGCCGGTGATGAACGTCGCGGCGGCCGGGCTGATACCGATGTTGCCGGTGATCGCCGAAGTCGGCACGGTGGAGATGCCGGTCTTCGCGAGGATCACGTAGCCAGAGGATGCGCCGAGGGGGACCGGGGTCGGTCCACGACCGCCCGGGACTCCGGTGCCCGGGCCAACGCCAGGCGTGGTGGGCGACGGCGTCGGGTTCGGGCCATCGTCCTTGCAGGCGGCGGTGACCGCAACGAGCGAGAGCGCGGCGAGCAGCATGCCCGTCTTCGCGCGCTTCATGATGTGCTTCGTGTGCTTCATATTCGGATTCTCCTTGGATGACCAGCGCGGGCTCCCCGACAGGCGGGGATGCCCTTCAGAAGGAGAATCGCCCGCCGCCCGGGAATCAGGCATCGCTCGTTGGAGTGATTTGTGCAGTAATCCTTTCGAGCAATGGCGCAAATCCTGATTGAACTTGGGGCGGACCGGCCTAAGCTTCCGGAGACTTCACGGGAGCTCATTCGATGGACCGTCGCCACTTCGCCTCCCTCGTCGCCGCGGCACTCGCCGGCGACCGCTTTCTCGCGCAGCCGTCGAGCCGTCCGACCTTCGACACGCGCCTGAGCGCCGCGCGGATGCCGCTCTGGCGCGCACCCGAGCTCCGCCCTGCGGGCATCACGCTCCGCGCCAACGCGCACCGCGTCGCGACGGGCGCCGGGACCACCGGCAGGGCCATGACCATCGGCGAGGGCGCGATCGGCCCCACGCTCCGGGTCCGCCGCGGCGAGGCGGCGCAGGTCACGCTCGAGAATGCGCTCGACGAGCCGACGATCCTCCACTGGCACGGGCTGCGCGTCCCAGAGGATGCGGACGGGCATCCCCGGTTCGCGATCGCACCCGGCGCGCGCTACGAGTATCGCTTTCCGGTGAACGACCGCGCCGGCACGTACTGGTACCACTCGCATCCGCATCACCGCACCGGCGCGCAGGTCTACCGCGGCATGGCGGGCGTGCTGATCGTCGAGGACGCGGCCGAAGAGGCGCTCGGACTTCCGCGCGGCGCGCGCGAGATCGCGCTGCTGCTGCAGGACCGCCGGCTCACGCCCGAGGGCGACTTCGCCTTCGATCCGGTGATGCACGAGCGCATGGAAGGCTTCTTCGGCGACGTGCCGTTCGGCAACGGCACGCCGTCGCCATCGTTGAGCGTCGACTCCGCGCAGTATCGCCTGCGCGTGGTGAACGTCACCGCGTCGCGCATCATGCGCCTCGGTCTCTCGCGTGGCGCGAAGATGACGCTGATCGGCACCGACGGCGGGCTGCTGCCCGCGCCGGTGGAGGTGGAGCATGTGGATCTCTCCACCGGCGAGCGCGCCGACTTGCTCGTCGACTTCGGCGGGCTCGCGGTCGGCGCGCAGGTGATGCTCAAGTCGCTCGCGTTCACGCCACCGTATCAGATGGGGATGGGAATGGGCGGTGGGATGGGTGGCATGGGCGGCATGGGCGGCATGGGTGGCATGGGTGGAGGCCGGGCAGCTCAGGGTAGCCAGATGGATCTGCTCGAGTTCACCGTGACGCGCGCCGTACGCGAGCCGGCCTGGGTGCCGAAGCCCTTCCCGGCGATCGTCGTGCCCGACCGCTCACGCGCCACGCGCACGCGCGAGTTCCGGTTCCAGAGCCGCATGATGCAGCACACCATCAACGGGCGTGAGTTCGAGATGGATCGAATCGACGAGCGCGTGCCGTTCGGCAGCACGGAGATCTGGCGCTTCGTGAACGATTCACAGTTCCCGCACCCGGTGCACATGCACGAAGCGCAATCCCAGGTCCTCTCGCGCACCGGCGGTCGCGGACGGCTCTTCCCGTGGGAGGGCGGACTCAAGGACACCGTGTTGCTCTACCCGGGCGAGACGATCGAGGTGCTCACGACCTTCGACGCCTACCGCGGGCGCTTCCTCCTGCACTGCCACAATCTCGTGCACGAGGACATGGGGATGATGATGAACTACGCGATCGAGTAGCGGATCATCGGCACCTGATGCCACTCCTCAGCGATCGTCATCGACGAGACACCGCGCGTGCTCGCCGAGCGCGCGCTCGCGCGCCGCGAGCGGCTGTACGACATGCTGTCCGCGACGGACCAGTGCGTGATGCGCGCGCCGGACTCTGAGAAGCTCCTCTCCGAGGTCTGTCGCGTGGCCGTGTCGCACGGGGGCTTCCGCTTCGCGTGGGTCGGCTTGGTGCGCACGGAGTTGGGCGAGCCGCTCGGCGCGGTGCTCGCGGACCCCGGGCAGATCGGGCAGGTGCTCATGAACCTCGTCGTGAACGCGCGGGATGCGATGCCCACCGGCGGCACGCTCACGATCACGACCGCCGATGTCGAGCTGACTGCCGCGGACATCCCCAGCGGGACCGACGTGCAGCCCGGGCCGTTCGTGCGGCTCGGCGTGAGCGACACCGGCAGCGGCATGGACGCCGCGCCGCGCCAGCGGCTCTTAGAACCCTTCTTCACCACGAAGGCACCCGGGAAGGGCACCGGACTCGGGTTGAGCACCGCCTTCCGCATCGTGAGCCAGAGCGGGGGAGTGATCCGGGTGTTCAGCGACGACCTGGTGCTGCGCCACGGCGTCGATGAAGCGACCATGGACTGCTTGCCCAAGCCGTTCAAGCTCGCCGAACTCACGGGACGCGTCGCGGCGCTGCTCGCGGGCTGAGCGGACCCGCACGTGCGCCGACTGCTTCCGGTGCGAGCAGGCGGCGATCTGCAGTCGCGAATGCAGCGCGTGCTTCTCCATCATGTTGCGCACAAGGCTCTTCGCCGTGTGCGTCGCGATGTTCAGGCGCGGGCGATCTCCTTGTTGCTCAGCCCCTCGCCGATGATCCCGATGAGCTCGAGTTCGTCCGCGTGGACGGACGCTCCGCGTGAGCGGGACGCCGCCATGGCCGGGACTACTGCAGCAGACCTCGGACGAGCGCGAGGGCCGAAGGGAGGATCGAACTGCCAGGTTCGACAGTCTCTCACGTCGTACGAACCGAGGTTGGCCGTCAGCATCCGTGAGGTCGACCTGTGTGGCGTTCGGCCTTGATCGCTCGCCTTGGTCCGACGTCCTTCTTGCTTTCACGGGGGCTGCCGGCAGCTCCATTGCCGACAGGTTCCGTCTGAATGGGAACGATGGCTCGGTTCGATGATCCTCAACAACACCGACATGTCCGCACGAGACGTCTTGCCGAGATCGATCGCGACCGCCCTGCTGTTACGAGTGCCGCGCTCGGGGCGCAGAGTCCCGGCAGCGCGACCCCACGTTCCGGTGTCATACGACAATCACCCACGGCGCTCACGCAACTGAAGGTCGTTACGCTGCTGATCCCGGCGAGTGACCCGGGGAGGTTCACTCGCCTCATCGACGGGACCATCCCCGGCGGCCTGTTCGGTGGAGCGGCGAACGTCGGCAACACCGGCACGACCGGCTTCGTCACGGTGTGCGCACCATTCCCATCCTCGACGAACATAGGCGCTGGTCGCGGCGGCCCCTGCACCTTCTATGGAAATCCCGGACGGACCATTCCGATGGTAGTGGAAGTCTGGGGCGCGGGCGGCAGCGGCGGCGGGCCCGGACAGGTCAGTGGCGGGGGAGCCGGCGGTCCGGTAAGTACTTCAACGCATTGCAAGTCATCGACGGTCCGGTGCAGCAACCGCGAGCATGCAGCGCGCAAAGCAATGACAATGGGTTGACGTCCGGACAGGCAGGACAGATTGGCCGCGTGAAGATCGTCTGGTGATCGTCGTCTTCGTCGCACCGGCAGATCGAACGCACCACTTTATGGATGTTCGGCCCCAGCGACCGGGTGGCGGTGACCGTCACCCGGCAGCCGATCGTGCTCATCCCGGGCTTCGGTCCGCGCTGGCGGGGTTGTCGCACGTGAGCCTGTTGCGGACCGCAACGTTCGTGGTGCCGCCGGCCGCGATCGTGACTGGCTGGGCGGGCGAGTAGAGCGTCGACCACGACGCGCTGCCACCCTTGCAACCCTTCACGTTCGCGATCGGGGCAAGCGCCGTCTCCGTGACCACGCACTGGCTCGCTGCAGCGATGCCGGCGAGCGTCGCGCCCGTGGAGCCCGGCGGAACCGAGAGGGGCTGGTTCGTCGGACCCGCCGGCGTGCAGGTGACCGTCATCGCGAAGGTCGCCGGCATCACCACCGCTTCACCCGTGGAGTTGGTCACCGACTTGATGACCTTAAGCGAACCCGTGTTGGACGACTGGTTGCAGCGCAGCGTGTTGGTGGCGGTGAGGGTCGCGGCTGCCCCCGCGGAGATCGTCACCGGGCCAGAGAAGCTGGACGACCATGAGGCGGTCGCGCCCTTGCAGGCCGGCAGGTTGGCAATGGAAGGCAGCGGCCCTTCGGTGATCGTACAGTTGCTGCCGACCGCGACCGGCGCGGCCGCCGAGACACCACCGTTCGCCGGAACCGGCAGCGTCACGTGCAGCGTCTGGGCACCGCCGAGCGTGCAGTGCGCCGTCACGCTGAAGGTCGGCGGGATCGGTGCAGCTCCCCCGGTCGAGTTGACCACCACCTTGTTGACGGTCAGGTGACCGCCGGCGGGCAGCTTGTCGCACGTCAGCGTGTTGGTGATGATCGTGCTCGTGGTCTGTGCCGTGTGGATCGTCAGCGAGCCGGGATCGCTCGCCACCCACGAGGCGCGGCCGCCTTGGCAGCCCTTCACGTTGAGCACCGGCGGCGGCAACGTCTCCGAGATGGTGCAGGTCGTCCCGTCGGCGATCTGCCCGGCCGGCGGCACCGTCACGGTACCATTGACCGCCACCGTGACCGGCACCGGCGTCATGCCCGAGCAAGTCGCCATCATGCTGAAGCTCGGCGGCGTCGGCACGTTGAGCGTGTTGACGACGCGCTTGTGAATCTGCAGTGTGCCGCCCCTCGGGCGGTCACAGGTCAGCGTGTTCGTCACGGTGAGGACGGCCGTCTGGCCCGCGACGATCGTCACCGCCGGCGAATAACTCGCCGTCCACGTGGCGCCCTGTCCCTTGCAGGCTTCCAGGCGTGGGATCGGCGGCGGGAGTGTTTCCGTCACGGAACAGTTGATGCCCGCGGCGAGTTGCCCCGGCTGTGTAATGGTTGCGCTCCCCGGCACCGACACCGGCGTGTGCACGCTCTGCGAGGCCGCATTGGCCGAACAGTGCGTCGTCGTGGCGAACGACGGTGGGATCGGCGCCGGACCACCCGTGCTGTTGATGACGATCTTGCGGACGGCGAGCGAGCCCGTGGCGGGCGGCTTGTCGCACGTCAGCGTGTTCGTGATGATGGTGCCCGTGGTCTGTGCGATCTGGACCGTCAGCGAGCCTGGGTTGCTCGCCACCCATGACGCCGTCCCACTCGGGCAGGCCCTCACGTTCAACACTTGCGGCGGCAGCGTCTCCGAAATGGTGCAGACCGTCCCGCCGGCGATCTGTCCAGCCGGCGGCACCGTCACGGTACCGTTGACCGCCACCGTGACCGGTACCGGGCTCATGCCCGAACAGGTCGCCACCATGTTGAAGCTCGGCGGCGTCGGCACGTTGAGCGTGTTGACGACGCTCTTGTGGATCTGCAGTGTGCCGCCCGTGGGCCGGTTGCAGGTGAGCGTGTTCGTCACGGTGAGGACGGCCGTCTGACCCGCGACGATCGTCACCGGCGGCGAATAGCTCGCCGTCCATGTCGCCTCTTGCCCCTTGCACGCCTCAAGACGGGGAATGGGCGGCGGCAGCGTCTCCGTGACGGAGCAGTTGATCCCTGCGGCGACCGGCCCCGGCTGCGTCACCGTCGCGCTCCCCGGCACCGACACCGGCGTGTGGATGCCCAGCGTGGCGGCATTCGCCGAACAGTGCGTCGTCGTCGCGAAGGTCGGCGGGATCGGCGCCGGACCCCCCGTGTTGTTGACGACGATCTTGCGCACGGCGAGCGAGCCCGTGGGATTCGGGATGACGCATGTCAGCGTCACGTCGTCCACCTGCGGTCCGGCCGCGCCCTCGATGACCGATTCGAAGGCAAGGGTCGTCGTCGCGCCCGTTGCCGTGAAGGTGAAGCTGTGCGGCTGCCACTTCCCATCATTCAAGCTCACCCCGGCGACACTGTGAACGAACGTCGCCGGTGAGGTGGCTGCGTTGTTCACGAGGCTCTTCAGGGTGGCCGATCCGCTCGCCAGGTTCACGTGTCGTGACATCGAGAAGTTCACCGTGCACACCGATCCGGAGACGATCGACATGACCTGCTCGATCCGTCCGCGGCTCTGCCCGTTCAGGTCGATGCAGTGGGTGCCGGCGGTCAGGCAGCGAGTGCCGGCCGGGCCCGCGCCGACGTTGACGCTGCCAAGCGTCGCTTTCCACGCGTTCGGCACGTCGATGAAGCTCCCGGAGTAGACGGTCGAGTACGTGCTGTTCTGGGGGCTCGCCTCGAAGTTGCCGTTCACGAGCTGCGCCGCGGCCGGGACCGAGACGAGCGAGCCCATGATCAGCGTTGCGACGATCGCCATGACGCTGGTGGTCGGGGCAAGCCGAGACGCGTGCTGCCTGTCGCCTGTCTGCTTATGCATCGAGATACCTCGGGAGGGTGATCTGCTTGCCGGGGATGGCAGTGGAATCATCGAGCGCGCGCACGAGCCTCATGTTGCCGGTCGCAGTCGCATCCTGCGCCATTCACTGCGGCCCACATCGTCGCCGGCCGCGTTGAGCGCGGTCACGCGCCAGCGCACGCCGCCGCCTCCCATCTGCGCGAGTACGAACGGCGGCACGTCATAACGGCCCACGCCCGCCGCGACGATCGCCGACAACGCGCGCGCGCCGTCCGTCACTCGCGCGAGTTCGACCCGATAGCGCCCTGCGCCCGGCACGTCGATCCAGCCGAGGGTCAGCGCCGAGTCGGGCGAGACCAGCGCATCGCGGACCGGAAGGCGCAATCGCACGTTCTGCGGGATGCGCGACGGTGCCATCCGCGCGCCGCTCGCGCCGACGATGTAGCGCAGCGTCGGCATCGGAAAACCGGCCGACGCGCCGTTGTGGATCACCGTCGTGCCGCCCGCGCCCATGAGCCTGGTGTCGCTCACCCCATCGTCCGACGTCTCCACGCGCAGCAGGATCGTGTACGATCCATCGACCGACGTGGGGAGCCGAGCCGGGGCCGGGCCGGGCAGCGTGAACCGACCGTTCGGCAGGAGCAGCACGTTGAATCGCTCGATCTCGCGGTAACGGCGCTGCAGCCCGCGTTCGGCGGGGGGCAGCGACCCCTCGGTCATCAGGTCCTTGCCGCTCGGCCGTTCCTCACCGGGCAGCACGATCTCCCAGCGCCCGCGCAAGCGTCCCGTGCCGGTATAGGCGAGGTCCGCAAAGAGCTGTGGCGGCCGGTCGCCGCGCTTCACGAACACCACCGGCGCCTCCGGTTCCACGCGCAGCCGGACGTTCGTCAGGGCGAGGGGAGCAGTCGCCCCGCCACCGCCGAGAAGGCAGCTGACCACGGCATACCGATCCGGCCCGGCTGGCTGTGCCGCGGACGAAGCGACGAACCGGCGCACGTAGAAGAACCTCGCCGGCCGGCCGGCGAGCGCGGCCTCGTGCGCGCGCTGGGCCACCGACGCCGGAACGGACACGACATCCATGAACACGCCGCTCGCGGGGACGGCGCGCGATCCGCCGGCCGGTGCCTGCCCGTAGATCGTTGCCGGGTCGCAGCGCACGCCCTGATCGATCACCGTGATGACGCTTGCGCAGAAGAGCCCCTCGGCGGGCGCATAGTTGTTCACACCGCTGAAGGTCAGGACCGCCGTCGTCGCGCCCTGCGTACTCACGCTCACCACCGCCGGCGCCACCGGGATGTTCGTACCGCCCAGCTGCGCGGCTCCAACGCCCGGCAGGAGCATCAGCAACGCGCTCAGCATGATTCGACTCGTCATCGTGCTGCTCCTAGAAGAGCCGAAGGGAGAGACCGGACGCCACGTTCCACAGGCTGCCCTGCTGTGACGGCGGTGCGAGGAACCCGCCCAGGTTGATCAGCTCGTTCGACTGTCGCGAGAACCGGAGGAATGCCTGTCCACGCGGCGAGCCGTCCGCCGACTGCCAGAGCTTGATGCCCTGCGCGATGCCCGCCTGCATCGACGACACATGGGCGTCGCTGCCGGCGCCCGGGTCCTTCGTTCTCGAAATGGTCACCGAGCCATCGAGCGTGGTGAGCGGCGTCGGGCGCCAGCTGCCCGTCAGTCCGGCGCGTCGCACAAGGTTCACCTGCGACAGCTCCATGTTCTCTTGGCGCTCGAGGCCCAGATCCACGCCGAGCGTGAGGGAGGAACTGGCCGTCACGCCGAGGACGACGCCCTGGGTCCGTGTCGCGAAGTCGGCCAGCGTGTGCCCCGGCGACCGGTTGTCCTGGTCGCTCATGCTCACGCGGTACGCCACCTGCCACTGCTTCACTTGCCACTGCAGGCTGGCATCGTGCGCCAGGCTCAGCTGGTCGGGGATGTCCGATGCGGTGTAGAGGCCGCCCGTCGGGATGCCGGCGCCGAACTGGTGCATCCGCTGCACGCCGTACATGAGCGTCGGCAGGAGTTCCGCGCGGCGCGTCACGCGCAGCAGCGAGGCCAATGGAGCGCCGAGCATCGCCGATGCCGAGCGGGTGCGACTGGTCAGGAGCGAGGCGACGTCGTTGAGGTTGTCGGTCGTGCGTCCGTACGCCACCTGCACGCTCACGACATCGATGTTGCCATTGACGCCGAGTCCGTTGCGCGCCATGTCCGATTGCGTGTAGATGCCGACGCTCCGGTACAGCGGGTCCACGCGCTCGTGATTCAGCGACAGGCTGAGCGTCACCGGCACCGTGCGGAAGACCTTACGGTCCTGCAACACCCCGACGTTGGCCTCGGCGTAGCGTGCGCTCTTGCGATGCGCCGGGCTCGGGACGATCGAGCCGCCCGAGAGGATCGGCGGATCGGCGGCGAACTGGGAACTGCTGCTCGACACCCCGGCGGCGAGCCGCACTCGTTGCGCCGGCGTGCTGGCCGCGACCTGCATGCCGAAGCCGTTGCTCCGGTCGGCGGAGATGATGCCACCCGAGGTGAATCCCGGCGTCGGCGACAGCGAGCCATGCAGCAGCGTCGCGTCGACGTGCAGCGCTCCGGCGCGCGAGGGCAGCACTTCCCAGCCGAGACCGGACGAGACGATGCGATGGTCGCCGTGCGCGAGGCCGGTGATGTTGTCGGTGCCGACGATGCTCGTACCGTTCTCGACGCCCACCGACCACTGCGCGCGCGACCCGGCGACCACTGCCGTCACCCCTCGGCTGGCGAAGCCGTTGATCAGGTGCCGGTTCATGCCGGTGGAGACCTGGCCCACGGAGAGCACCGTGTGTCTCCCCTCCAACCGGAGCGCGTAGTCGACGAGGTCGATCGGCGATGCCCGGTCTCCCTGCTCACTGAACCGCAGCGCGTCGGCGCGCTCGTTGGCGCCGAGGAGGTGCGTGTCCGACGTGAGCGACATCCCGTTGCGCTTGTGCGACGTCTGCACGCCGAACGTCCCGGCGAGCGACTGGTAGGTCGGCCGGGCGCTTGCCGCCTGTGAACCCGAGTGGCCTTCGGCCAGCTGCCCCGTGTTGCGCAACTCCAGCGTCGGGTCGAACTGCGACTGCTCGAATCCGCGCGGCGTCAACACGCGGATCGGGAACTTGGCCAGTTCGTTCCAGACCGCGCCGGTCACGAGGAAGACCTTGAGTTCCGATTCGCCCGACGGAAGGCCGACGCCGTTCGAGCGGAAGGTCAGCGTCGACCCCGTCGTCTCGAACAGCGACGTCAGGTCCGATGTGCCGACGAAGACGGCGATGCGGCCTTCCGCGGCCGCCGGCGCGCGACTGAGCGTCAGTTCGATCGGCGCCTCCGTCGCGAGGTAGCGATCGACGGCGAACGCCGGAGATACGATGATCGTGGAATCGGCGGGTTGCTGCGCCCCGAGTGCGCTCGACGCAATGAAGCACCACACCAACGGACCGACGAACCTGCAACGCCTGGTCAACGTGCGCCCTGAGAATGTGTGGCTTGCGAACTGCCGGAGGGAAACGCCTTTCTCCTGCGGACTACTTCGCGGACGTCCAACACCCCCACTCACCCTTCGGCTTCTCCCGCCAGATCCCGTGCTTGTCGAGGCAACGGTCCTTGGCGTTCCTTTTGTCGCCGCCTTCACCATTGGCGGGGACGGACAGGCCCATGTCACCAGGCACCAGCGCCAGCGGGCCGCGCATCGTCAGCAGGTTCCCCCACCGGTCGAAGATGCTGAACGCCTTCGGAGCACCTGGTCCTTCCTCTCTCCAGCCGGCATCGATGCCGGTCAGGAACGCCGCGAGCTGGGGGCCCACCTCGGACTGCTTGAGTTGGATGGTCTCCATGCGCTCCGATGGTGCGCGCGACGCGCGGGCCGGCTGCCCAGGAACACGCCGGGCCGGGATGACTCTGCCACTCTCCAGGGAGTTCAGGAATGTCCGGCCCTTCGGTGACACCCTCGTCACGTCCGAGAAGCCGAGCGTGAAGCCTTGGCCGATGGCGATGCCAGGCCCACAGGAGCCATAGATCCATTCCCGAACGCT
>JAYTNC010000311.1:0-4138 GCA_043748515.1 Gemmatimonadota bacterium
TCCGACGCGACGGAGCCGTGGCAGGCGAACCTCGACATCCTGCATGCGGCCGCCGCCGAGGCGCGCCGTCTGGAGTGCGTGTCGCTCCCGCTGCGCTTCGACGTGCGCGTGCGCGGGACGCGCCGCGATCCCTGGCCGGACGCCTGGGCCCTCCTCCGCGCCGGATGGGCGGCGCGCGGCCGCGCTCGCACCCGACCGGTCGCGTGATCCGCGCCTTGGCCGCCGCACTCTCCACCATCGCACTGACGGGCGCACTCGCGGCGCCCGCCGATGCGCAGGGGACCGCGTCGGCCACCAGGCGCGCGGCGGTGCCGTTCCTGGTCGGCGAGAACCTCACCTACGACGTGCGGTTCGGCGCGATCAAGGTCGGCACGGCGCGCATGCACGTGATGGGGCTCGACACCATCAGGACGCGCCCGGCCTGGCACGTGAAGTTCACCCTCAGCGGTGGCACGATCTTCTACAAGGTCGACGACGTCTACGAGAGCTGGATGGACGTCGTCACGCTCAACTCGCTGCGATACGTGCAGGACACCGAGCAGGGATCGCGCGAGCGCAAGCGCCAATTCGAGATCTTCCCCGAACGCGCGGTGTTCCAAGAGGTCTTCAAGCGCAATCGCGAGATGCCCTCGGTGGCGAACCCGCTCGACGACGGCTCGTTCCTGTTCTTCATCCGGACCGTCCCGCTCGTGGTCGGCAAGACGTACGAGTTCAACCGCTACTTCAAGCCCGATCGCAACCCGGTCACCATCCGCGTGTTGCGACGCGAGCGCGTGCGCGTGCCCGCCGGTTCGTTCGACGCGATCGTCATCCAGCCGATCATCAAGACCTCGGGCATCTTCTCCGAGGGCGGCGCGGCCGAGATCTGGCTCACCGACGACGACAAGCGGATGATGCTGCAGATGAAGTCGCGCCTCTCGTTCGGCTCGTTGAATCTCTTCCTGCGCTCGTACCGCTGGTCCGCCGACTCCACTCCGCCGGGTGCGACTCCGGACGCGACGCCGTGAGCAAGGACCGCCGCGTCCCCCGCGAGATCGACCTCGCTCGCGTGAAGACGGTCCCGATCGCCGTGCGGCCCAACAAGGTCCGCGCCGAGGAGTTCGCGAACGCACCGGGCGACGACCGCTCCTTCAGCGCGTTCGTGAAAGCGCTCCCCGACGCCCTCAAGGCGCAGGACTTCCGGAAGGTCGTCGATGCCATCGTGCGCGCCGCCACCCGCAAGCGGGCCGTCATCGTCATGCTCGGCGGCCACGTCGTGAAGACCGGCATCGGCCCGATCCTCATCGACCTCATGAAGCGCGGCGTGATCACGCACCTCGCCATGAACGGCTCGGCGGCGATCCACGACTATGAGATCGCGCGCTTCGGCGGCACGTCAGAGGATGTCGCCGCCGGTCTCAAGGACGGCTCGTTCGGCATGGCCGAGGAGACGGGGCGCGGCCTCAACGAAGCCTTCATCGCCGGCCAGACGCACGGCTGGGGGATGGGCGAGTCGGTCGCGCGCGCCCTCGAAAGCACGCCCGCGCTCGCGCACGCCGAACACTCGATCGTCCTCGCGGCCCACCGGGAGTGGATCCCCGTCACCGTGCATGCCGCGCTCGGCGCCGAGATCATCCATCAGCACCCGGCCGCCAGCGGTGCGGCGATCGGCGACACGAGCCATCGCGACTTCCGTCGGCTCGCGGCGAGCTGCGAGGACCTGCATCAGGGCGGCGTGGTCCTCAACCTCGGCAGCGCGGTGATCATGCCCGAGGTCTTCTTGAAGGCGCTCACCGTCGCGCGCAACGTGAACGGCGGCAAGCCGACCGACTTCACCACGGCCGACTTCGACATGCAGCGCCACTACCGGCCCACGGTGAACGTCGTCCAGCGCCCGGTCCTCGCCGGCGGGGAAGGCTTCGCGATCACCGGACACCACGAGTTGATGATCCCGCTGCTGGGCTGGGCGGTGGCCGAGGCGCTCGACAAGCGCTGAGTCGGTCGGCAGCGCAGTGCGGAAACGACGAACGGCGGCGCCCCTCGAGAGGGGCGCCGCCGTTCTCTTCATCATCTGTGCTTCAGTTCCCGCCGAACTTGTCGCGCAGCTCCTTCGCCGTGTCGGGCGCGAAGATCTTGAGGACGAAGTACACGATCAGGCCGAGGATCAGCACCGGGATGGCCATCCCGAGCAGAGCGAAGAAGATCCCGAACAGCCCGCCAAGGATCCCGAAGAAGAGCTTCAGGAGGAAGAGCCCGGCGAAGGCGATGAGGCCGATCATGAAGACGGTGCGCAGCATGGTGTCCCTGTAGGGAGGAGTTGTCTGCTCTACGCGGGCGGCGGGCGGCGGGTTTCGGGCGTCTCGAAAGGTATGGGTCCGGGCTTGGGACGGAACCGCGAACGGCGTTCACCACAGAGGGCACAGAGGACACAGAGACCTGCGGAGAACGACTGACGGCGACTGCTTCTCACCACAGGGGAGACAGGGGGCCTCGCGGGGCCGAAGCCCCCTATGTCCCCTGTGCCCCCCGTGGTGAGTGCGGTGGCCGTGAGCGGTCACAGTCCCAGAAGTCCGCCGTTCTCCGCCGTTCTCTGTGTCCTCTGTGCCTCTGTGGTGAAAGCAGTTCAGCCGACCGAACGGCACACATGCTAACCTCTTATTGCTCACTTAGACGGTTAGCACATCTAGCCCCACCCCTCACCCCAGCATATCCTCCATCCCGCACCCCCCGCCGGCTCCTCCCCTCAGAACGGGCACGGACACAGAGATGGCTGAGGTCCTCTACCAGATCATGGGCCGGCACCGCGCCGAACCCCTCCCTGAGCGCAAGCCGTCCTGGCTCAAGGTGAAGGCACCCGGCGGGTCGAATTACCTCCATCTGAAGAACATGATGAAGGAGCTCGACCTCCATACGGTCTGCGAGGAAGCGCACTGCCCC
Source organism: Gemmatimonadota bacterium (assembly GCA_043748515.1). Taxonomy (GTDB): domain Bacteria; phylum Gemmatimonadota; class Gemmatimonadetes; order Gemmatimonadales; family Gemmatimonadaceae; genus Pseudogemmatithrix. The sequence continues at coordinate 2,917 of JAYTNC010000311.1, forward strand.
AACGTCGGCGAATGCTGGGAGCACGGCACCGCCACCTTCATGATCCTCGGCGACGTCTGCACCAGGAACTGCGCCTACTGCGCCGTCGCGCACGGCCGTCCGCCGAAGTTCGACCCGGCCGAGCCGAGCCGCGTGGCCGAGGCCGCGAAGAAGATGAACCTCCGCCACCTCGTCATCACGAGCGTGGACCGCGACGACCTCCCCGACTTCGGGGCCTGGGCCTTCGCCGAGGTGATCCGCCGGGTGCACGAGGCCGTCCCGGACTGCTCGGTCGAGGTGCTCGTCCCCGACTTCCAAGGCAACGAGGATTCCATCCGCGCCGTCCTCGAGGCACGTCCCGAGATCTACAACCACAACACCGAGACCGTCCCGCGTCTCTACAAGAAGGCGCGTCCCGGCGGCCGCTACGAGCGCGTGCTCGAGATCTTCCGCCTGAGCAAGCGCATCGCCCCCGGCATCCCGACCAAGACGGGCATCATCCTCGGCATGGGCGAGACCAACGAGGAGGTCCTCAAGACCATGCGCGAACTGCGCGAGGTCGACGTCGACATCCTCACGCTCGGTCAGTATCTCCGCCCCTCCGACGACCACATCGCACTCGACCGCTACGTCACGCCCGACGAGTTCGCGATGTTCCGCGTCGAGGGCATGAAGATGGGCTTCAAGCACGTCGAGTCCGCCCCACTCGTCCGCTCGAGCTATCACGCATGGGAGCAGGTGCAGGCCGCTGGAGTGGCGGCAGAAGGCTGAAGGAAGAAGGAGAAAACAGGATCGCACCACGCATCACCCCGCTCTCCGCTTCGCGCCTCACCAGCATTCACCTTTCATCCTTCAGCTTTCATCCCCTGATGGCCGCGAAGAAGAAGTTCGATTCCAAGAGTCTCCCCGGCGACCCCGCACTCCGCCGCGACCTGCTGCACGGCATGATCCTGCAGCGCCGCTTCGAGGAGAAGGTCGGCGAGGCCTACGCCCTCGGGAAGATCGGCGGCTTCTGCCATCTCTACATCGGGCAGGAGGGTGTCTCCACCGGCGTCATCTCCATGCTCCGCCCCGACGACTACATCATCACGACCTACCGCGACCACGGCCAAGCGCTCGCCCGCGGCATGACGCCCCGGTCGATCATGGCCGAGCTCTTCGGCCGCATCGACGGCTGCTCGCGCGGCAAGGGCGGCTCGATGCACCTCTTCGACCGCAACCTCAACTTCCTCGGCGGCCACGG
>JAYTNC010000312.1:0-1824 GCA_043748515.1 Gemmatimonadota bacterium
ACGGGGACGACACATCCTGCTCGAGTTCAACTCGCTCGAGGAGCCGACCACGCCGACCGCGCGCGCCCGACTCGAGGAGCTCTTCGGCGTGGAGTGGACCGGCTGGGCGGGGCGCACCTTCATGACCCTGCTCGACACGACCGACGTGCCGCACTGGCTCCCACGTCTCTACAAGGAACAGTACGGCCGCGATCGACTCCCACTCGGTCCGACGCTCGCGCTGAGCCACCGCGACGGCCGCATGCGGCTCATCTCGAGCCCGGTGCCCAACCACGTCGCGCCGCGGATCGAGATCACTGCGGACGGCGGTCGCGCCCTGCCCGGCGCGCGCGGCGGCTCCAACTACTTCAACTGGTTCCCGATCCTCAGCGCGGCCGAGGGCACCGAGGTGCTCGCCGAGTTCGTGCTGCCGAGCCTGCCCGTCATGGATTCCCTGCGCGCGGCGGAGTCGATCCCGCTCCGCGTGCCGCTGCTGACGCGGCGCGCCGACGGCGGCTCGCACCGCATCTATCTCGGCGCCGATCTCGCGGACGCGGGCTTCCCTGCGGGGCGCTACGAATTCGCCGGGATGGCGCGCTACCGCGCGGCGACGCAGAGCGAACTGCTCTCGCAGGGCGCTGAGCGGACCTTCTGGCAGTTCTACGTGCCGGTGGTGCGCCACTTGCTCCGCGTGCCGTTCGACGCGATGAACTAGGCGCACGGCCGGACGCTCGGCGGCACTGAGAGGTCGTGAGCGCTCGCGGGCGCGGACTCCAGAGGCTACTTTCGGCGCCGAACCCCGACCGGAGCACCGCCATGCCGCTTTCCCGCCGCAACTTCGTTTCCGCCCTCGGACTCGGCGGCGTCGGCCTGATGAGTCCGCCGCTGCTCACCGGTCGCGGCAGCGAGGGCCGCCTCGCCGCCTGGATCAGGGAGTCGGCGGCGCCGGCCTCCGGACTCATCCGGCTCGACAGCAACGAGAACCCCAACGGCCCGAGTTCGCGCTCGATCGAGGCGCTGCGCGCGTTGCTCTCCGAGGCCAACCGGTACCCCGACGCGAGCGAAGTGCCGCTGATGGAGGCGATCGCGCGCGCGCACGGCGTCTCGCCCGAGAACGTCGTCCTGGGCGCGGGCTCGAGCGAGACGCTGCGGATGTGCGTCGAGGCCTTCACCTCGCCGACGAAGCACCTGGTGAGCGCGGCGCCGACCTTCGAGCCGCCGGGAGAGTTCGCGAAGCTGCTCGGTCGCCCCGTCGTGGCCGTGCCGGTCGATGCGTCGCTCTTCCTCGACCTCGACGCGATGGCCGCGGCGGCCGTGGGCGCGGGGCTCGTCTTCTTCTGCAACCCGAACAACCCGACCGCGACAGTGCATGGCGACGCCGCCGTGAAGGGGTTCATCGGCCGGATCCGCCGCACCTCGCCCGACACCGTGATCCTCGTCGACGAGGCGTATCACGAATACGTCGACGACCGCGCGTACGCGACCGCGATCCCGATGGCGATCGCCGATCCGAACGTGGTCGTCTCGCGCACTTTCTCGAAGGTCTTCGGCATGGCTGGGCTGCGCGCCGGCTACGCGATCGCGCATGCCGACACCGCGCGGCGCCTGCAGGGCTGGCGCCTCGGATCGGGGATCAGCGTGCTCGCGCTGGGTGCGGCGACCGCAGCTGTGGAAGACCGCGCGCACATCATCGAGGAGCAGCGCAAGAATCGCGAGGCGAAGGCGTTCACGCGCGCCTTCTTCGAGCGGGCCGGCTACAAGGTCGGTCCGAGCGACACGAACTTCCTCATGATCGACCTCCGCCGCGACCCGCAGCCCGTCCGCGTGGCCTGCCGCGAGAACGGC
>JAYTNC010000313.1:0-11062 GCA_043748515.1 Gemmatimonadota bacterium
AAGAGGATCTCCTCGGGAGCGAACCCGGCGCGCAGCGCCTTGAAGAGCTCGCCGCCCGAGACGACGTCGACGGCGCAGCCCGACGCGCGCAGCACCTCGAGGATGCCGCCGCAGGCGTTCGCCTTGAGCGAGTAGTGGATCCGATGCGGCGCCCCCGCGAGCGCGGCATCGAGCCGCGCGAAGCGGTCGCGGATGACGTTCGCCGAATAGACGTACGCAGGCGTTCCGGCCTCGCGTGCGATGCGCTCGAGCGAGACGCCATCGGCGTGCAACGCTCCGTCCCTGACCGTGAAGCCCGGCATCAGTACGCCTTGGCCCAGATCACCTCATGCTTGGCCGGCTCTCCCGTGACGAGACAGGTCGCGGGTGCGTCGGCCGAACGGAACTCGGGATCGGGGATGCAACGGATCGTCGCCTTCGTCTCTTCCTTGACCTGCGCCTCGACCGCGGGATCGCCGTTCCATCCGGCGTAGACGAACCCGCCCGGGCCGTCGATGATCTCCTTGAACTGCGCGTACGACGTGACGTTGCGATGCGAGTTCGCCTCGCGCCGCGACTTCGCGGCGGCGAGCAGGTCGCCCTGGATCGTCTCGAGCAGCGCGGCCACGGTCGCCGGCAGGTCGGCCATCGGGAGGGCGGCCTTGGCGCGCGTGTCGCGGCGCGCCGAGAAGACCGAGCCCTTCTCGATGTCCTTGGGGCCGATCTCGAGGCGAAGCGGGACGCCGCGCAACTCCCACTCGTAGTACTTCGCGCCCGGCTTGATGCCGTCGCGGTCGTCCACGCGCACGCGCAGGCGATCGGTCGCGCCGCGGCCGGTCCACGCCGTGAGTTCTTTCTTCACCGCATGCGCCGCCTCGACGATCCGCGCGCGCTCCTCGTCGGTCTTGTAGATCGGGATGATCACCACCTCGATCGGCGCAAGCTTCGGCGGGCAGACGAGCCCGTTGTCGTCGGAGTGCGTCATCACGAGACCGCCCACCATGCGCGTCGAGACGCCCCACGAGGTGTTCCACGCGAAGGCCATGTCGCCCTTCTCGTCCTGGAACTTGAGGTCGAACGCCTTCGCGAAGTTCTGCCCGAGGTTGTGCGAGGTGCCGGCCTGGAGCGCCTTGTTGTCCTGCATCATCGCCTCGCACGAATAGGTGCGCAGCGCGCCGGCGAACTTCTCGCTCTCGGTCTTGAGGCCGGTGATCACCGGCATCGCGATCCAGCCCTCCATGAAGTCGCGGTAGACGCCGAGCATCTTGCGCGCCTCCTCCTCGGCCTCGTCATGCGTCGCGTGCGCGGTGTGCCCTTCCTGCCAGAGGAACTCGAGCGTGCGGAGGAAGAGGCGCGTGCGCATCTCCCACCGGACGACGTTCGCCCACTGGTTCATCAGGATCGGCAGGTCGCGATAGCTCTGCGTCCACTTCGCGAACATGTGGTAGATGATCGTCTCCGACGTCGGCCGGACGATCAGCGGCTCCTCGAGCAGCTTGCCCCCGCCGTGCGTGACGACCGCGACCTCGGGCGCGAAGCCCTCCACATGGCTCGCCTCCTTCTGCAGGAAGCTCTGCGGGATGAACAGGGGGAAGTAGGCGTTCTCGTGCCCCGTCTCCTTGAACATGTCGTCGAGCGCGCGCTGCATCCGCTCCCAGATGCCGTAGCCGTTGGGGCGGATGACCATCGAGCCCTTCACGGGCGAATAGTCGGCGAGCTCGGAGCGCAGCACGAGTTCGTTGTACCAGGCGCTGAAATCCTCGGCGCGGGTGGTCAACTTCTTGTCGTCAGCCATTGGTAACGTCGGTCTTGCTGGAGAGTCGTGCAGTGTCGCGCTGCTGGTGCAGCCAATCTCGGAGGCCCTGCATCGCCGCCGCGTCGCACGCGAGGGCGGCGGTGGTGTCGATCGTGTGCGTTGACGCGCCCTTCATCGACCCGAGGAGGCTGACCGTTTCGGTCGTCCCGTGCTCGGTGAAGTAGATCGCTGCGGTCACGCCGGCTTTCTTCGCGCCGTCGACCTGATTGCGCGTCGCCTGGCTCATGTAGCGCTCGGCGTTCAGTCCGTGTCCGACGTTGAAGCCGGCGTTGCGAAGCGAGGTCACGAGCTTCAGCGCGTTCGGGAAGCCGAGCGCAGCGGCGCCGTTTCCGGCGACGAGCTGGAAGTCGACGGCATCTTCGCTCGCCGGCGGGAAGAGCTTATGCTCGGCGAGCAACTCGCCGAGCACCACGTCGCCCATCCCGAAGCCGAGCGCGGGAAGGTCCACGCCGCCGAGCGACTTGAGCAGGGTGTCGTAGCGCCCGCCGCCGCAGATCGCGCGCAGTTCGCCCTTGGCGTCGAAAAGCTCGAAGACGGTGCCCGTGTAGTACGCGAGCCCACGCACGATCGAGAGATCGAGCACCACCCAGTCGCCCACGCCGAGCGCCTCGAGATGCGCGAGGTAGCGCGCGAAGCGCTCCACGTGCTCGGCCGCTGCCGGTGCGTGGCCGAACTCCGCGCGCACCGCCTCGAACGTCGTGCCCGTCGCGAGCGCGAGTATCCGCGGCACGAGGTCCGGCGAGAGTCCCGCCTTCGCGAGCTTCTCCGCCGAGAGTTCACGCGGTTGGCGCGCGATCTTGTCGACCACGCCGTAGACCGCCGGGATCTGCTCGTCCGTCACACCGAGCGTGACGAGGATCCCGTTGAGCAGCCGCCGGTCGGAGACGCGCGCGCGCACGTCGGCGCTCGTGAGCCCGAGTTCGCGCATGATGTCGATCGCCACCGCGAGCAGTTCGGCGTCCGCGACCTCGCTCGCCTCGCCGACGATGTCGACATTGAGCTGGTAGTGTTCGCGCAGCCGCCCACGCTGCGCCCGTTCGTACCGGAACAGCTGCGGGATCGAGAACCACTTCACCGGCTTCCGCAACGCATTCGCCCGCGCCCCCACCATCCGCGCGAACGTCGGCGTCATCTCGGGACGCAGCGCGACCTCGCGCTGTCCCTTGTCGGTGAAGTTGTAGAGCTGGCCGACGATCTCGTCACCGCTCTTCTTCGTGTAGAGATCCAACGGCTCGAGCGGCGGCCCGTCGTACTCGACGAAGGCGTATCGGCGCGCTACGGCCCGCCAGGCGCGGAAGATGTGCGCGCGGCGGGCCAGCTCGTCGGGATAGAAATCACGGAATCCGGGAAGTGCTCCACTACTCATCCCGCAATTTACCCGTTCGTCGGAGACACCTGCAACCGCGACATCGCGTCGCCGACGGTATGGAACGAGCCCGTGACCAGCACCGTGGCCCCGCGCGAGGGCGCCAGCCGCAGCGCGGCGTCGAAATCCGGGACGAGTTCGGCGGCCCACCCCTCGCCCTGTGCGAAGACCAGTGCCTCGCTCGCCACCCAGGCGCGACTCAGGGGAGCGGTGGGCGCGTTGGTCAGGATGAACCGGTCCACCGCGCCGCTGAGGGCGCGGAGCATGCCCCTCCAGTCCTTGTCACCGAGCACGCTCACCAGCGCCACGATCGGGGCCGCAGGGCGCACCGCAAGCAGTGTCTCGGCCGTCACCGACGCCCCGTCGGGATTGTGCGCCACGTCGAAGATCCAGTCCCCGTGCCGCGAGAATCGGCCGGGCAGCTCCACCAGGGCCAGTGCCGGGATCGCTTCCTCCGGCGTCACGCGCAGGGGGCCGGGGATCGCGTCGAGCATCGTGAGGGCCACGATCGCATTGGTCGCCTGATGACGGCCCGGCAGGCCGGTCGTGACGTCCAGCGCGCGCGTGAGGCCTCCGGCGGCTCCTGTCAGCGGCTCCCAGCGGAAACTCGTGCCCTGCGCCGAGACCCGAACGTCCGCAGCCCGCCCTTCCTCGGCAACGATCCGCACCGGCGTGGCTCCGCGCCGGCCAGCCTCCGATGCGAGCAGCGCGCGGATCGACTCGTCCCACTCCCCCACGATCGCCGGAACGCCGGGCTTGAAGATCCCCGCCTTCTCCGGAGCGATCGCCTCTCGCGTGGTCCCGAGCCACTCGGTGTGATCGATCGCGATCCCCGTCACTCCGGCGACGAGCGGCGTGATCACGTTCGACGCGTCGAGCCGGCCTCCGAGCCCCGTTTCGATCACCGCGACGTCGACCTCCGCCTCGGCGAAGAGCTCGAACGCCATGGCCGTGGTCGCCTCGAAGAAGGTCGCCCCAAGGCGTTCGACCGTCGGCGTCCAGCGGTCGAGGAACGCGACGATCGCCTCCTCGGAGACCGGTCGGCCGTCGACCATGAAGCGCTCACGGAAGTCGACGAGGTGGGGCGAGGTGTACTTGCCCACCTTGAGTCCGCGGGCGCGCAGGACGGCCTCGAGCGAGGCGCAGACGCTGCCCTTCCCGTTCGTGCCGGCCACGTGCAGCGCGCGCAACCGTCGGTGCGGGTCGCCGAGTTCGCCAAGAAAGGCCTCGACCCGCTCCAACCCGAGCTTCCATTGTCCGGTGGTCCGCGCGAACAGGAAGTCGAGCGACGCGCGGTAATCCCTGGGCGTCAGGAGGACGCCCACCCCGTGGCCGCAGGCTTCCCACTCATGTGGCGCAGGAGTTGCCCGACCGTCCGCTTGAGTTGATGACGATGCACGACCTGATCCACCATGCCGTGCGACAGCAGGAACTCGGCCGTCTGGAATCCTTCCGGCAGGTCCTGCCCGAGCGTCTGCTTGATCACGCGCGGCCCCGCGAAGCCGATGACGGCCCCCGGCTCCGCGAGGATCGCATCACCGAGCATCGCATAGCTCGCGCTCACGCCGCCCGTTGTCGGGTTCGTGAGGATCGACACGTAGGGGATGCGACGCTCGGCGAGCTGCGAGAGCATCGCGGAGGTCTTGGCCATCTGCATCAGTGAGAGCACGCCTTCCTGCATGCGCGCGCCGCCCGAGCAGGAGAGGATGATCAACGGCCACTTCTTCTCGAGCGAGCGCTGACCCAAGCGCGCGATCTTCTCGCCCACCACCGAGCCCATCGAGCCGCCCATGAAGGCGAAATCCATGACGCCGAGGTTCACCGGCATCTGGTCCATGAGACCGGAGACCGTGAGGATCGCGTCGTGGTCGCCGGCGTTCTTCAGCGCCTTCTTGAGTCGGTTGGGATACTCGGGGAACTCCAGCGGATCGACCGACGAGAGCTCGATGTCCTTCTCCTCGAGCGAGCCGTCGTCGAGGAGCAGTGCGGCGTATTCGTGCGCCCGATAGCGGCGGTGATAGTCGCAGCTCGGGCAGACGTTGGAGTTCCGCACGAACTTGTCGCGGATGTCCGTGTGCCCGCACGCCTCGCACTTCTCCCACGCATCGGCGGGGATCTCGAGTCGTTCGGCCCGGGGTTGCCGGGGCTTCTTGTCTTTGCGGAACCAAGCCATGGGGGAAAGCTGGCTGGCCCGGGGAGGCCCGGCAAGCACTTGCCGGACGCGGGCAGGGCGCTCCCCAAGCACTAGATGACCAGCCCGTCCGCCTTGCCGCGCCCCTCGGAGCTCACGAGCACGAGGATCCCGACCGCCATCCAGCAGGCGAGCATGAACGAGCCGCCGTAGCTGAAGAACGGGAGCGGGATGCCCGTGATCGGCATGAGGCCGAGCGTCATGCCGACGTTCACCACGATGTGCGTGAACCAGGCCGCGGTGAGACCGAACGCGACGAGCGACGCGAACGGCGACGCCGACCGCGAGGCGATGCGCACCGTGCGCAGGAGCAGGACGCAGAAGAGCCCGAGCGCGATCGTCACGCCGAAGAACCCGAGTTCCTCCCCCACCACGGGGAAGATGAAGTCGGTGTGCTGCTCGGGGAGGAAGGCGAGGCGCTTCTGCGATCCCTCGGTGAAGCCCTTGCCGAAGAAGCCGCCTGAGCCGATCGCGACCTGCGACTGGATCACGTGATAACCCGACGCACGCGGGTCGATCGACGGATCGAGGAACACCAGCAGCCGGCGCTGCTGGTACGGGTTCAGCTGGTCCCAGAGGAGCGGAGCGACCACGCCCATCACCACGTTGGCGCCGATGATCACCGAGGTCTCGACCCAGGCGGGGCGCAGCCACCAGAGCAGCGCGAGCAGCACGAAGAACCAGGCACCCCAGACGCCCGGACCGAACGCGAGGATCAGGCTGATCGCTGGGCTCGCCACCAGCAGGAGCAACGGCCACGAGACGCCGCTCCAGAAGAGCATCGCGAAGAAGATCCCGAGGAAGACGATCCCGGTGCCCAGGTCCGGCTGCGCCATGATCAGCATCCAGGGCACGAGCGTGATGAGCGCGGGCCGCCAGAGACCGAAGAGCGACGTCGGCGCGACGCGCTGCGAACTGAGCACGCGCGCGAGCATGAGCACCACCGCGATCTTCGCGAGCTCCGACGGCTGGCCGAGCCGCACGCCGCCGATCGCGAGCCAGCTCTTGGTGCTCGCGGCCGTGCCTGCGCCCTGGCCGATGAACAACAGCAGCAACAACATCGCGCAGGCGCCGAGATAGACCCACACGGAGCCCCACTCGAGCAGGCGCACCGAAGTGCGCGAGATGGCGTACGCCACACCGGCGCCGAGGACGAACCACATCAGCTGCGTCCGCCAGATCCCCTCGACGAACGAGGGCACGTCGGTCTGCCCGGCGGAGTAGACCATCGCAATGCCGAACGCGGTCAGCAGGAGCGCGAGCGCCGGGAGCGGCCAGTCGGAGGGGATCCGTCGCGTCCTCACTCGCCGTCCACCAAGGGCATCGCGACCACCTGCTGCTTGAGATACTTCTCCATGATCTTGGTCGCGATGCGCGCCGCGCGCGATCCATGCTGGCCGAACTCGAGCATCACCGCGACGACGATCTTCGGCTCACCCGCCGGCGCGTAGCCGACGAACCACGCATGGTCGTTCACCGCGTCCTGCGCATTCTGCGCGGTGCCCGTCTTGCCGGCCACCGCGATGCCCTGAAGGCGCGAGCCGGCCGCCGTGCCGCGACCGACGACGTTGGTAAGGGCGTCCTGGATCCCCTGCAGCTGCACGTCGGTGAGCGTGAAGAGCCGCAGGCGCTCGGCCTGGCCGCGCACGATCTCCGGACGCGCCGCCTGCCCGTCGGTGGCGAGCGCGGTGTAGAATCGCGCCATGTTCACCACGGTCTGCGAGTTCTCGCCCTGGCCGATCGAGAGATTCAGCGTGACCGCGTTGCTCCAGCCCTGCGGGCCGAAGCGTTCGTCGTAGTACTTCTTCGGCGGGTCGGTCGGGAAGATCGGGCGGTTCTCCGACGGTAGGTCGATGCCGCTGCGATCGCGCGACCCGAGCCGGATGCCGCCGGCGATCAGCCGCTGCAGGCCGATCTTGAGACCGAGCTGGTAGAAGTAGACGTCGCACGAATGCTCGATCGCCTCGGCGAGCGTCACGTCGCCGTGGCCGCGCTTGTCCCAGCAGCGGAAGTACCGGTTGCCGTACTGATAGCCGCCGGTGCACGGCGTGGCCATGTGGTCGTCGATGTCGACGAGGCCCGCCTCCATCGCGACGATCGCCGTCTGCAGCTTCCAGATCGAGCCGGGCGGATACGTGCCCTTGATCGCCTTGTTGTACAGCGGCCGGCGCTCATCCGACTGCAGCTCCTGCCAGTAGGCGTACGGGATGCCGCCGATGAAGCGGTTGGGGTCGAAGGTCGGCGCCGAATGCAGTGCGAGCACTTCGCCGGAACGCGGCTCCATCGCCACGGCGCCGCCGATCAGCGAGTCGCCGAAGATCTCTGCCACGAACCGCTGCAGCTCGAGGTCGATGTTGGTGTAGAGCGGCGCCGGCGCCTCGGGCAGCAGGTCCTCGCGCGCGTTCTCGCGCACCACCCGTCCGCGCGCGTCGACCTCCACGAACCGCACGCCTTCGCGCCCTCGCAGCCGTGACTCGTACTGGCGTTCGATGCCGTCCTTCCCCACCTGCTGTCCCGCCTTGTACTCCCCGAACTGCTCCTGTCCGAGCTCCGCGTCGCTGATCTCTCCCGTGTAGCCGACGAGCGCCGAGACCGCGGGTCCATCGGGGTAGTGCCGCTTGGGCGCCGACTGGATGATCAGGCCGGGGAACTCGACGCGCCGCTCCTCGAGGATCGACACGAGCTCGAACGGCGCGTCACCGAAGAGCACCGTCGGGCGCGAACGGTCGCGGCGATACCGCCGCACCGCCGAGCCGACCTGCTCAGGCGACACGGTCACGAGATCGCCGATGCGGCGCATCGTCGTGCGCAGCGAATCCTCGTTGCGCGCGAGCAGCGAGATCGAATAGCCCGGCAGGTTCTCCGCGATCACCTTGCCGTTGCGGTCGTAGATGATCCCGCGCGGCGCCGGGAGCGGGATCTCACGCAGCCGGTTCTCCTCCGACACGAGCACGTAGCGCGCGTTCTGCAGCACCTGCGTCCGGAAGAACGCGCCGAGCAGCAGCAGGAACCCGACGAAGAGCAGCGCCGACGCGACGCGCGCGCGCTGCTGGACGTCGTTCGGATGGAAGCTCATGGCCGGCGCCGTTCGAGCGTGGGGCGCACCACCGACATCACCAGGAGTCCGACGAGCGCGGTGAGCAGCGCCGCGAGCGGCGTCCACAGCAGCAGCTGCACCGCGAGCGCGCCACCGCCGAGCCGTCGCTCGGCCACGAGGAAGATCAGGTCGTACGCGACCTTCCCGACGAACACGAAGACCGCATTCAGCATCACGTTGTCGGAGAAGAACGCCGCCTTGAGCCGCGATGCCGCGAAGCCCACCACGGTCATCGCGAGCGCCCCCGCGCCGAACGCCTCCGGCGCGAGCGCGTCCGCGACGACGCCGACCGCGAAGCCGACAAGCGCCGCGACACCCGGCCGCACGCGCACCGCCACCACGAGCACCGCGATCGTGAGGAAGTCGATGCCGGCCCGCCAGTCGAGGATCGGCCGCAGCGTGAAGTGCAGCGCGACCATCAGCGCGACGATGATCGCGATCGCGATCGAGCGCGTCGACATCAGCGCGGCCTCACGGAGTCGAGGGGCGCGCGCCAGACGCTGTCCATTCCCGTCCCGTTGCCGGGCGCCAGGATGAGCACCGACGTGACGTCGGGCGGGCGCACCGCGGGACGCAGCAGGTAACTCCGCTCCCAGCCCGCGGTCCCCTTCAGCTCCTCGATCACCGTGCCGACCGGGATGCCGCGCGGATACACGCCGCCGAGTCCCGAACTCACGATCGTCGAGCCGACCTTGAGGGTCGAGCGGAACGACACGCCGCGCATCTCGAGCAGGTACCCTTCGATCCCGGGCCCCTGGTGCGCCGTCACGATGCCGAACGCGGTGCCGTCGGCGCTCGTCGCGCTCACGCGGAACTCGGGGTTGGGCCAGATGATCGCGACGCTGCTGTTCGGATCGACCTGCTGCACCATGCCCACGAGACCGTCCGCCGCCACCACCGCGCTGAAGCGCTGGACTCCGGCGCGCGCGCCCACCGAGAGCAGCATCGTGTGCTCGTCACCCATGCCGCGCCCGACCAGGGCTTCTGCGGGAACGAACGCCCATCGGACCGACTCGCCGAGCCGGAGCAGCGCGCGGAGGCGCGCGTTCTCGGCGTTCACCTCGTCGAGTTGCTGCGATCGGCGCACGACGCTGTCGGCGATCCGCACCAGGCTGTCATTCGCGTTGAAGGCCCGGCGCGCGAGCGAGGCGCGTTGCTGCATCGTGACGAGCGGAGCGACCACCGTGCCCCGGATCACTCCCGCCGTGCGGTCGCGCGGGGCCTCGGGCAGCACGAGGAGCGTCAGGGCCGCGAGGACGCAGGCAACGGCGATGACCGTGTCCGCTCGCGAATCGGTGCGGGCGCCGCGCGGCACGGGGCCCCCTCGCTCAGGTGGTCAGCACCGACCAGTACTTCTCCTCGTCGTCGAGGATGCGTCCCGTCCCGCGCACCACGCAGGTCAGCGGGTCCTCGTCCACGTGGATCGGGAGCCCGGTCTCCTGCGTGAGCAGGATGTCGAGCCCGCGGATGAGCGCGCCGCCGCCGGTCATCACGATGCCGCGGTCGACGATGTCCGACGCGAGCTCGGGCGGCGTGATCTCGAGCGCGCGACGCACCGCATTCACGATCTGCTGGATCGGCTCCTGGATCGCTTCGCGGATCTCCGCCGAGTGCACGCGCACCGTCTTCGGGATGCCCGACACGAGATCGCGGCCCTTCACTTCCATCTCGCGTTCTTCGCCGAGCGGTGCGGCCGAACCGATCTGGATCTTGATGAGCTCCGCCGTCGGCTCGCCGATCAGCAGGTTGTACGCCTTGCGCATGAACTGCACGATCGCGGCGTCGAGCTCGTCGCCGCCGATACGGATCGACGTGTCGGACACGATCCCCGAGAGCGCGATGACCGCGATCTCCGTCGTGCCGCCGCCGATGTCGATCACCATGTTGCCGGTCGGCGTCTCCACCGGGAGTCCCACACCGATCGCCGCCGCCATCGGCTCGGCAACCATGAAGACGTCCTTGGCGCCCGCGCCGAGCGCCGAGTCACGCACGGCACGCCGCTCCACTTCGGTGATCCCCGACGGCACGCAGACGATCACGCGCGGCTTCATCGGGAAGAACCCCTTGCGGATCACCAGATCGAGGAAACGCCGTAGCATCTTCTCGGTCACGTCGAAGTCGGCGATGACGCCGTCCTTCATCGGGCGCACCGCGATCACGCCGTCGGGCGTGCGTCCGATCATGCGCTTGGCTTCCAGACCCACGCCCTTGATCTGTCGCGTTTCACGATCGATCGCGACGACCGACGGCTCATTGAGGACGATGCCTTCGCCCTTCACGTAGATGAGCGTGTTCGCCGTTCCGAGGTCCACGGCGATCGCGCTCGCCGGGAGGAAACCACCATTCTTGAAGAACGGCCAACGCATCGTGTTTTAGGACTCGCTCGTCTGGGAACGGTAGACGGCTGAGGACGCTGAGGCGCAACGGGGACGCGGGCAAGTTACTCCGCTGTCACCACGTCGGACAAGCTGTTGTCAGTCTTTGGGTTTGCGCGCCACGGCGCCCGAGTCCGGGAGGAACTCGAAGGGCAGTTGCATGACCTGCGCAACGATCCGCCCACCCCGCACCGCTGGCACGAAACCGGCGGCCGGCAGCGACCGGCGCACGGCCTCC
>JAYTNC010000314.1:0-4906 GCA_043748515.1 Gemmatimonadota bacterium
GCCGGAACCCTGGATCGCGCTGTAGTGCACGAAGCAATCCTTGGTGCCGTTGTCCGGGGTGATGAACCCGAAGCCCTTCGCATCGTTGAACCACTTCACCTTGCCGGTCGTACGCATTCCCTACTCCTGATTTGGTGATTGTCGCCGGGAGCGGAACGCGCCGACCCTGCACAATCGAGATCACGGGACGAAAAAGATCCCCCGTGCTGGACCATCCGCCGGAGAGTCCGAGGGACACTTGGAACGTATGGCATCTCGCGCCGGTGCGCAATAGCCCCCCAACGCCAATCTTACCGAATCATTGCAGGGGTCCTTTCCGACCCTTGGGAAGTCGCAGGGGTCCTTTCCGATCCTAGGAAAGTCAGCCGGCAGCGGTACCAAGTCAGGGCAACGGAGCCTTGCCGTCGTCGCCGACGATCAGGCGGTACGCGTTCGCGAAGTACGGCGTGTCTCCGAAGCAGCTGGTCGGCACGCCGCGGTGTTCATTGTACTGCACCGCGACCCTGCCCTTCCCCATGTCCTGCTCGAGCGCGGCGGCCAACGAATCGCTACGGACGGTGAACGTGAAGATCTGGGGCGAGACACCGGGGGCGGTCGCCATGGCGAGCTCGCCTTCCCATGTCTTGCAGAGCCAGCCCTTCTTTGAAAGCTTCTGCACGTAACCCGTGCGGGTTCCGCTCGAGTAGGTGTACATCAGCGCCACCGCGGACCAGATCAGCACGCCCGCCAGCGGGAGCCCGAACACGGTCAGGATGGTGAGCTTCCCCCAGTGCCGGCGCGCGAATCCCGACCGCGGAGGCCTTGCGCCCGCCGCGTCGGCGCTCGCCCCGTGGGTGGCTCGATCTGTCGACGCGTCATCTGCGGCCATGGAAGCTCTCGAAAGGGGAGGGAGGAAGCACGCGAAGGATAGTAAGTTGTTCGTTGCGGGGCGGGGCGGGGAGGGGGAGCATCCCGGTCGCTACCGCGCGCCGCCCACCTCTTCACCCGACCGTTCGTGCCGCCATTCAAGCCCCGTCGTCCCTCGGTGACCGCCAACATCGGCGGCGTGCTCGTCGGCTCCGACCAACCGGTGGTCGTGCAGTCCATGACGAACACCGACACCGCCGATCCTGCTTCCACCGCCGCGCAGGTCGCGGCGCTCGCGAAGGCCGGGTCGCAGTTGGTGCGGATCACGGTCAACAACGATGAGGCCGCGGCGGCCGTGCCGGAACTCGCCACGCGCCTCGCCGACATGGGCGTGAGTGTGCCGATCATCGGCGACTTCCATTACAACGGACATCTACTGCTCCGGAAGTACCCGAAGGCCGCCGCACTGCTCGCGAAATACCGCATCAATCCGGGCAACGTCGGCACCAGGCATCGCGACGACAACTTCCGCACGATCGTCGAGGTCGCCGTCGAATACCAGAAGCCCGTGCGCATCGGCGTGAACTGGGGGTCGCTCGACCAGGATCTGCTCACGCAGATGATGGACGCCAACGCCTCGAGCGCCGAACCGGTCGAGGCCAAAGAGGTCTACTTCGAAGCGATGCTCGAGTCGGCGCTCCGCTCGGCCGCTCTCGCCGAAGAGACCGGCCTCCGGCACGACCAGATCCTCATCTCGGCCAAGATCTCGCAGGTGCAGGACCTCGTGACCGTGTATCGTCGCCTTGCTTCGCGCTGCGACTACCCGCTCCACCTCGGTCTCACCGAGGCAGGGCTCGGCACCAAGGGCGTCGTGGCGACCACCGCCGCACTCGCGATCCTGCTCAGCGAGGGCATCGGCGACACGATTCGCGTCTCGTTGACCCCGCGCCCTGGTGGCGACCGGACCGAGGAAGTCGTCGTCGCGCAGCAGATCCTGCAGTCGCTCGAACTGCGCTCCTTCACGCCGCAGGTCACGGCCTGTCCGGGCTGCGGCCGCACGACCTCGACCTACTTCCAGAAGATGGCCGAGGATATTCAGAACTACCTGCGCGAGCAGATGCCTCTGTGGCGCGATTCGCATCCGGGCGTCGAGGAGATGAAGGTTGCCGTGATGGGATGCGTCGTGAATGGACCCGGCGAATCGAAGCACGCCAATCTCGGGATTTCGCTGCCCGGGACGTTCGAGGAGCCGAAGGCGCCAGTCTACGTCGACGGCAAGCTGCGCGTCACGCTCAAGGGTGACCACATCGTCGCCGAGTTCCTCGAGATCCTCAACGAGTACGTGTCGCGGACCTACCCGGCGGCCGAACGCGTCTGAGCATGGCGCCGCCGTCCGCAACGCGTCGGCACGCGGGAGCCGGAGGCGTCAGACCGACTCGAGTTGTTCGACGAGGTCCGCGAGTTCCGTCATGATCGGCGCGTCGAAGCCGACGGTCGCGAGGCGGTCGCGCACGCCGCGGTACCAGACCATGGTGCCGTCGCGCCCGCCGCTGAATCGGCCCCAGACGGAATCGGGGTCGATCGTGCGACGCAGGTCGGCGAGGATCGTGCCGGCGTTGTGCACCTTGTCGGCGGCGCAGACCCATCGCGCGAGTTCACCCGCCTCGGCGAGTCGCGCGAGATAATCCGCGCGCGCCTCCTCGCGGGAGAACTCGACGCCCTCGTCGTCGTTGCGACGCTTCGTCACCGCCAGCACGGCGGCCAGGACGTCGGCGCCGAACTTCGCGGCGATGCGTTCCTCGAGCATTTCTCGGGTCCAGCCCTCGCGCACGCAATCCTCGATCACGTCGTGCAGGATCCCCGCGATGACCGTCTCCTCGTCGCAGCCGTAGCGCGTGAGAATGATCGCGACGTTCGCCGAATGGGTGAGGTAGGGCAACCGCGTGCCCTTCCGCACCTGGCGGTCGTGATGCTTCGCGGCGAACGCGAAGGCGTGGTTGATTCGGTCTGAGTAGCCGGTCATCGCGTGTGTCGGGGGAACATAGCCGCGCGGAGCACTCACTGCACTATCGCACGATCGCCGCGGCGAGTTGGAGATCGAGCAGCGTCAGCGCGCAGCCTTGCACGATCACGCCTGTGCCGGCACCGACGAGTCCGAGCCTGCGCCCGAGTTTCCATCCGGTGAGTGCGAGCGTCACTCCGACCGCGACGTAGCCGATGTCGAGCCCGACGTTCAGCCAGACGAAGCGGTCGAGCGCGACCGCGCTCGCAAGGTCGCGCAGCGCGAGCCCCTGCCGTGCCCAGACCGCGATGGCGATGTCGATCACACCCCAGGCAGCGGACTGGATGGCGAAGTGTTGGAGCAACACGGAATCGACGCGACGGACGCGAAGGAACGCGAGGAGTGCGGTACCGACCCCGATGGAGAGCGCGCCCCAGACGAGGAGCTTCAGCACATGGAGTCGCTCGACGTCGAGGAGCGTATCGGCCCACTGTCCTTGTAGTGGCATTATCAGGTCTTTTTAATGTCGCTTCTGTTCGGGCTTATCGCGCGCTGTACAGCCTCGAACGATCCGCCCGGAGTGCGACCCTTCCGCTTGGAGAGCATCGCGGCGAGTTCGGCGCGGGACGGCAGTTCCGGCCGCGGGGCATCCCAGAGGACCACACCTTGGATACGATGATTGGAGGAGCGGATCGCCGCGACTTCACGCTCGAGATCCGCTAACAGCGTTTCACCAGCGACGGCGGTCAGGATCACCGGACCCGCCTCGACGAGCGTCGCGGCGAGTGCGATGCGATCCGGAGGCGCCACGACGATCGTGAGTTCGTAGCTCGCGCGCAGGCGCATGAACTGCTCCATCAACTCCCGCTGCTCCGCGCCCGAACTGAGATCCTGACGCTCCGTGCCGGCCGGGAGTAGCGTGATCGGCAGTCCGTCGCTCGAACCGACGGGCCGTGCGACCTCCCGCCACGTGAACGCATGGGCGAGCGCGTCGTTCGTGCCCGGCTCGGCGCGTTCACGGAAGGTGCGCGAGAGCGGGATGTTCACCGCGTCGAGGTCCACGATGAGCGTCTGCCTGTGGTCCGCGGCGGCGGCGATCGCGAGTCGCGCGCCGGTCGCGGCTGCGATCACCGGGTCGGCGCCCGTCACGATCGCCGTGCGCACCCGCGTGCCGGTCGCCGTCAGACCGAGATACAGGATGCGGAACGGATCGATGCCGCTCGGATGGAATCGCGCGGGCCCCTCGAGCATCGCCTCGCGTACCGTCGTGAGCACGGGGGCGCGCGCATACCGTTCCGCCTCGGTCGCATCGGCGAGCGTCGGCGCGTTCATCTCCCGGCTCAGCGCGGTCGCGAAGCGCAGTAACAGCCCGACGACGAGGAGCGTTGCCATCGCGATCGCCGGGGAGGCCGCTACGAGCGAGAGGCCGCGTTCGCGCGACGTGTCCGCGACATCGAGCGTGCGCGCGGCGGCCGTCAGGGAATCGTGCGTGCGCCGCACAGCACCGACCGCCTCTCGCGCGGAGACCAGCACTGCCCGCAACGCCGCCGTGTCGGAGCCGCGGGCACTCGGTACGACGTGTTCAGCCACGACGGCCGGTCGCAACGATGCCGGCGCGGCGGGCACCGTCACGACGCCGGCCGCCTCGAGTTCCGCTCGGCGATTCTGAGCGATCGCGAGGATCGTGTTGCTCGTGCGCGCGATGCGTTCCTGTAGCGCAGCGCGCTGCGCCGGACCGATCGCCGCGTCGGTGCGCGTGCGCGCGTCGGCGGCGCGCAGCGAGTCGGCGAGCGCGCGCATGCGCGGCCCGGCACTCACGGCAGGGTGCTCCGTGACGGCGACCATCGCGGCCGTGCTGCGCTCGCGGCGCGCGCGTTCGATCCGCGCCACGAGTTCGACCGTGGCCGGAGACACCGCCGAGAGCCTCGTCGTGGGAACGGGCACCGCCGTCGCGACACGAATCTCGAACGCCACCGCCAACACCGAGTCCGCCGACTCTTCGGCGGCGAGCGCCTCCCGAAGCCGCTGCGCACTCCGCAACGTGTCCGCGGCCAACAG
>JAYTNC010000315.1:0-2291 GCA_043748515.1 Gemmatimonadota bacterium
GCGTCCTCGCGCTCGCCCTGCTGAGCGCTGCCTGCAGCAGCAGCCCCGCCGGCACGACCATCACCAACGTCCGCATCATCGACGGCACCGGCGCGCCCGCGGTGACCGGCTCGGTGCGCTTCGTCGGGGACTCGATCGTCGCGGTCGGCGAGGTACGGCCCGCGCGCGGCGACTCGATCGTCGACGGCGGCGGCCTCGTCCTCGCGCCGGGCTTCATCGACACGCACAGTCATCACACCGGTGACCTGCTCGACATGCCCGAGGCGCTCGGCGCCGTGAGCCAGGGCATCACGACGATCGTCGGCGGCAACGACGGCGGGCATCCCTTCCCGCTCGCCGCCGCGATCGACACGCTCACGAAGGTCGGTCCGTCGCTCAACGTCGCGTACTACGCGGGTCACGGTTCCGTGCGCGACGCCGTGCTCGGCAAGGACTTCAAGCGGAAGGCGACGCCCGCGGAGGTCGACTCGATGGCCGTGCTGCTCCGGCAGGAGCTCGACGCCGGCGCGCTCGGGCTGTCGACCGGACTCGAGTACGACCCCGGCATCTATTCCGATCGCGCCGAAGTGCTCGCGCTCGCGAAGGTCGCCGCGGCGGCCGGCGGACGGTACATCAGCCACATCCGCAGCGAGGACCGCACCTTCTGGGACGCGATCGACGAGATCATCGCGATCGGCCGCGAGGCGAAGCTCCCGGTGCAGGTGAGCCATGTGAAGCTTGCGATGGTCCCGCTCTGGGGCCGGACCGATTCACTGTTCGCGCTCCTCGAGGCCGCGCGCGCCGAAGGCATCGACATCACCGCGGACGTCTATCCGTACCCGTACTGGCAATCGACGCTCACCGTGCTCTTCCCTGAGCGCGACTTCACCGACCGCGCCGAGGCCAACAAGATCCTCCGCGAGATCGCGAAGCCCGAGGGTCTGCTCATCGGCAGCTTCGCCGCGAAGCCGGAGTACGCGGGCAGGACCGTCGCCGAGATCGCGGTGCTGCGCCGCGAGGACGCCGCGAGCACGCTCATGGGCCTCATCGCCGAGGCGCTCGCGTGGGAGCAGGCGAACCCGGGCCGCAACGGCGAGAGCGTCGTCGCGACGAGCATGGACGGGCCGGACATCGTGAGGCTCATGCAGTGGGACCACACGAACATCTGTTCCGACGGCTCGCTCGACGGCGCGCATCCGCGCGGCTTCGGCGCCTTCCCGCGCGTGCTCGGCCGCTATGTGCGCGAGCAGGGCGTGATGCCACTCGAGACGGCGATCAGGAAGATGACGAGCCTCTCGGCGGCGCACGTCGGCCTCACGCGGCGCGGCATGATCGCGGTGGGCAACGTCGCCGACCTCGTGCTCTTCGACCCCGCGACCGTGATCGACAACGCGACGCCCGCCGAGCCGCACCTCGTCTCGACCGGGATCAGCCGCGTCTGGGTGAACGGGCGGACCGTCTGGCAGGACGGGAAGACCGTCGCCGGCCGCTCGGGGCGTGTGCTGCGCCGGCAGGACCAATGACGCGAGACACCGACCCAGAGCCGATGACACACTCCGCGAGGTTCGCGATGACCATGCCGCTCCGCAATGCCGTCGCCGCCGCACTGCTGACGTTCGCGTTCGCGCTCCCGGCGCAGGCACAGTGGGAGGCCGTCGACGAGTTCGTGCGCGCCGAGATGGTGCGACAACGCGTGCCCGGTCTCTCGATCGCGATCGTGCGCAACGGCCAGATCGTGCGCGCGCAGGGCTACGGCGTCGCGAACATCGAGCATGGCGTCCCCGCGACGCTCGCGACCATCTACCAGTCGGGCTCGGTCGGCAAGCAGTTCACGTCGACGCTCGTGATGATGCTCGTCGCCGAGGGCACGCTGAGCCTCGACGACCGGCTCCTGAAGTTCTTCCCGCGCGGACCGGCCGCCTGGCGCGACGTCACCATCCGCCAGATGCTCTCGCACACGTCGGGGATCTCCGAATCGTTCTACGCGAAGGTCGACCTCACGCGCGAGTACGCCGATTCCACGCTCGTGCGGATGATCGGCGAGGCCCCGCTCGACTTCGCTCCGGGCGCCAAGTGGAAGTACAGCAACCCGGCCTACATCCTGCTCGGCATCATCGCAGGGCAGGTCGGCGGGAAGTTCTACGGTGATCAGTTGCACGAGCGGATCGTCACGCCGCTCGGCATGACGACCACGCGCATCATCACCGAGTCGGCGATCGTGCCCAACCGCGCGGCCGGCTACGAACTGCAGGAGGGCGCGCTGCGCAATCAGTCGTGGGTCTCGCCGCGGTTCAACACCACCGCCGACGGCA
>JAYTNC010000316.1:0-6807 GCA_043748515.1 Gemmatimonadota bacterium
TGGTAGGTGAACTCGCCGAGTCCGCCGGCAGTGACCGGCGCGATCCAGCGTTGCTCCCAACGGTAGCGATGCGTGATCGCGACCGGGCCTGCCGTGTGCGCGACGGTGATGTGCTGCCAGGTGCGATGTTCGCGCACGGGCGTGGGCAGCGGAACTTCGCCGTAGGGCGCTGTGGCGACGTATGTGTATCCGCCGCCGACGCGGACGCCTGGCGCGATCGTGTGAAGGATGCCGGGACGGAGCAGCACCTGCTGCGGCTCCTCGCCGACGCCCATGCGGCGCCAGTTGCCGTCGAACCAGAGCGAGGTGCGCGGCGTGACCTTGCGTTCGATGGTCGTCGTGAGCCAGGTCGCCTGCTGATGGACGGTGGGCCAGGACCCGCCTTGGGCGGCGGCGCGCGGCGCGAGAACGAGCATCGCACAGAGCACGGAAAGGAGATTGAGCGCTCGTATCATGGAAGAATGATAAGAGCCGCCCGCACGGGCGGCTCCCTTGCATCCTTCAGCTTTCATCAAGGAGTCCGCGTCCCCGTCACCGGCTGCGCCGGCGGCACCGGCAGGTCCATCCCATCGATCCGCCGCCCGAGCGTGCCGCTCATCGTGTCGCCGTCCGCCTTGAGCGTCCAGGTGGAGATCGCGGTGGCCAGATGCTCCTCGCCGTTCATGTTGAGCCGCGCTTCGGAGCGCTGCGTGAAGACCACCTCGTTGCCGGCGACCTTGAGTGCGGCGAAACGCGCCTCGGGGCGGGGAGGGAGGTTCGGATTGGGTTCCATCAGGAGCGTGGCGACGAGCGAATCACCCACGACGCTGATCGTGAGCAGCGCCTTGGCCATGATCGGCGTCTGGGTGTCGTTCTCGATGCGCATGCCGCCCGCGTATTCGATCGTCCACTTGCCGGCGAGCGGGTTGGACTGGGCCTGGGCGGCGAGCGGGCTGCAAGCGAGCAGGGCGACTGCGAGGTGCGGCAGGCGGGTGAACTAGGTCATGGGAGTCGGAAGGATTGAGGTGGTCGCGGAGTTGGTCACGGGGCGGGCCGGGAGGGTTCCCATGCGTGTCATGACGCGGCCGGCGAGCGGTTGGTTTCCTTCGTGGGTCCGGCGGCCAGATGATCCGACCAGTGCTGCAGCCGAGCGGCGAAGTAGGACTCGAGCTGCGGATAGATCGCCGACTCCAGCCGTAGCGCCACGCGCACGCTGTCGGCGTCGAGCTTGGCCGTCTGCATCCATCGATCGAGCAACCCGTCGATGAACGTCAGTCCCGCGAGGTGCATGTGCCGCAGACCGAGGGCTTCGGTGCGGTCGACGAGCGCGATGACGTCGCCGAGAGTAAGCGGCGCCCGCGCCGTCCGGCGATGGAGCCTGAGTGATGGATCGGCGAACGGGAACGACTCCACGCGCAGGCGCCACGATCGCCCGACGCGAAGCGCCTGGTAGCTGATCACCCAGTCACAGCCGCCCGGAACGGTGAAGCGGGCGATCTCCGTGCGGTCGCGCGGATACTCGTCGGGTCGCCAGTCGAAGTCGAAGCCCGGCACGGCGAGCCGCGGCAGCGAGGAGGGTCGCGCGCGCACCGGCTCCGGACGGAGGTAGCGCAGGTAGAACGGATCCGGCGGAGGCGGCGCATCGGGCAGGCCGGTGAACGGTCCGCGTCCCACCACGCGCGAGGGCACGGTGCGATCGGCGATCGCGCGTCCGCGCGGAGTGAGGGTGACCGTCACCCGGCTGCCGACCTTCTTGCGTGTGACCCACTCGTGCCCGACGCAGCCGTGCGAGTGGTAGAGCGTCCACCAGGTCGCGCCGAGACGGAAGCGCTGCACGAACGGGAGCGCGAACTCGATCCACTCCTTGAGGCTCGCGGCCCGGCCGTCGGGGCGCTCGACGAGCCCGAGGAGGAAGCCGATGGAGTTGTGGGAGAGGCGGACTTCGCCGGACTTGTAGCGCGGCTCGGGCCGCGGGCCTCGCGTGCGATGCGACATCGGACACCCTTTCGATGGAAGGTCCCGTCTCATTCGCGCATGGTCCCGGACTGGAGCAGCAGTCCGGCCGGATGGGCCACCGTCGGTCCTCGGGGGTGAGGACAGGGTCACGGTATGGCGGACGGGTCAGCGAGCCGGGGCTCTATCCGTCCTCTTCATGCTGGCCACCGAGACGGAGGTGGCCGCCAAGGGAAGCTAGCGGCGGGGTCTGACAGTCGCTCTGGGCGCCGCGGTCACTCGCCCGGATCGGTCGCCGCCACCAGGTCCTGTGGCAGGCTCTTCGTCGCCCGCACCCCGAGCTTCTTCAGCTTCTCGGCCTGTCCGACGAGGTTGCCCGACCCCGCACTCAGTTTCTTGAACGCCTCGTCGTAACTGTCCTGCGCCTTCTCGAGGGAGTCGCCGACCCTGCTCAGGTCCGCGGCGAACGCGACGAACTTGTCGTAGAGCTTTCCGCCGCGCTCCGCGATGTCCTGCGCGTTCCGCGACTGCGCCTCCTGCCTCCACACATGCGCGATCGTGCGCACCACGAAGAGCAGCGTGCTCGGGCTCACGAGCAGCACGTTCCTGTCCCACGCGAACTGGAAGAGATCGCGGTCCGACGTGAGCGCGGCCATGAAGGCGCCCTCGAGCGGCATGAACATCACCACGAAGTCGAGCGACTCCACGCCGTACAGCGCCTGGTAGTTCTTCTCGCCGAGTCCCTTGATGTGCTGCCGCACGGCCCCGAGGTGCGCTCTGAGGAACGCGGCCTTCGCTTCGTCGTCCGTCGCGCTCGCGAACTCGCTGTACGCCGTGACCGTCACCTTCGAGTCCACCACCATGTGCCGGCTCTGCGGCAGGTGCAGCACCACGTCGGGGATCATGCGGCCGCCGCCGGCGTCCTCGAGCTGGGCCTGACGCGTATAGTGCGTGCCTTCCATGAGGCCGGCGCTGTCGAGCAGACGATCGAGCAGCATCTCCCCCCAATCGCCCTGCGCCTTCGAGTCGCCCTTGAGCGCGCGCGTGAGGTTCGTCGTCTCGTTGCGCAGCGTGCCGTTCAGGTCCGAGAGCGCCCGCACCTGTTCGGCGAGTGCGCTCCGGTCCTTCGAGTCGTTGAGGTGGATCTCCTCCACCTTCTGCCGGAATCCCGTCAGCTCGCCCTGCAGCGGTGAGAGCAGCGTGGTGAGACTCGACTGGTTGAGCTCGACGAACTTCCGGCTCTTCTCGTCCATGATGTCCGCGGCGAGCGCCTTGAACTGATTCGTGAGCTCGTCGCGCGCGCCCTGCAGCACGGCGAGCTTCTCGGCGCCCTGGGCGCGCTCGGCCTTCAGCGCGGCCTGCGTGGCGGCGAGCTCCGAGGCGTGGGCGATCTCGGCCCCGCGGGCCCTGAAGGCGGCGATGAAGTAGCCCAGCGCGGCGGCGCCTGCCGAAACAAGGAGAAGGAGGATCGTGTCGATATTCATGACCGTAACCTGCGGCTGGGGACTGACATCGGGCTACCGTGTAGCGCATTTCCGGAGGTCGGGTGTCAGACCGATACCGCAGGTTGGTGTCGTACCGTCGACACTCACCCGATCTCGGAGTCACCAGATGCACCGCTTCCTGCTCCTTCTTGCCGCGTCCGTCACGATCGGTGCGACGCCGGCCCTCGCCCAGATGGCGGAGCCCCAGGCCCGCCAGGGCTTCGGTATCTCCTTCGGCCTCGGCACCGGCAGCGCCGGCGTCGACTGCTCCGGCTGCTCCTCCGACCGCACGAGCGGCCTCTCGGGCTACCTCCGCCTCGGTGGTCATCTCCGTCCCGACCTCTTTCTGGGCGCCGAGTCGAACGGTTGGGTGCATAGCGAGAGCGGCGTCGACGAGACGGTCGGGTTCTACAGCGCCGTTGTGCAGTGGTACCCGAACGTCGCGACGGGCTTCTATGTGAAGGGAGGCCTCGGTCTTGCCACGTACCTCGCGACGGACGGCGTCGATGACATCACGGGGTCGGCGATCGGGCTCACGGCCGGCTTGGGTTACGACTTCCGAGTCGGACGGAATCTCTCGCTCACGCCGTACCTGAACTATCTGCGCTCGGGGAAGGGCGAGCTCGAGGTGAATGACATCTCGTCGGGGTTCAATGTGTCGAGCAACATCCTGCAGGTCGGGCTGGGACTGACCTGGCACTGACCTGCGCTTGAATGGTGTCGCTGTCAGAGGGCCTCCGTACCGTGGGTGCATACCCACCTCGGAGGCTCTCGTGCGTCACGCCCAAGTTCGGACACTGCTCGCCGCGCTCTCGCTCACTGCCTGTATCGCGCCGACCAGCCAGCTCGGCAGGATCTCGCCGGAACTCGTGCAGCGCGAACAGTTGCTGCAGCAGCGTCTGGTGATCGAGTCCGGACTCGCCGAACAGCGGCGCCTCGCCGACCTTGTCTTCCCGATGGTGCGGGCGGCCGTGCCGCTCTGCGGCCGGCACGTCACCACCCGCACGGGTGTGTGGGTGACGAATCTGCACGCGTACGATCGCACTTTTCAGGACGCAGCCAGGTCGCTCGGCTTCTCGGACACGCTCATGGTGGTCGGCGTGGCGGCTGGATCGCCCGCTGAGCGAGCGGGAATCACGGTCGGCGACCGCGTGCTCGGCATCGCCGGCTCGCCTGCGCCCATGGGCAGGATGGCAATCGCGCAGTTCTCGGCGCTCGTCACGCCGAAACCGGTGGCGCGCGGGATCCCGGGACTGGCGAGTGCACCGACGGCGTTCGTGGTCCATCGCGCTGGACTCGAAGCGCCGGCTGTTGAAGTGCCGATCGCGATACCGCCGGACACGGTCTGCGCGTACGGATCGACTGCGGTGAAGGACGACCAGCTCAACGCGTGGGCGGACGGCCAGCAGGTGGTGGTGACCACCGCCATGATGCGCTTCGCGGCGACGGACGACGAACTGGCGGTCGTCGTCGCACACGAGATCGCCCACAACGCCATGCGCCACATCGACGCGAAGCAGAAGAACGCGACGATGGGGGCACTGTTCGGCGCGGTGCTCGACATCGCCGCGGCGACGCAGGGGATCAACACCGGAGGAGACTTCACGAACTCCGGAGCGGCGATCGGAGGCATGACCTATTCGCAGGACTTCGAACGGGAGGCGGACTATGTGGGGATGTACGTCCTCGCGCGCTCCGGTCGGCAGTTCACGCAGGCCGCGAACTTCTGGCGCCGGATGGCACAGGAGTCACCGGGGTCGATCAAGTACGCATCCTCACATCCGACCACGGCCGAGCGCTTTCTGCGCCTCGAAGAGACGGCGACCGAGATCGCGAGAAAGCGGGATGCGGGCGATGCGTTGTTGCCGACCTTGAAGCCGCGTCCCGGAACGAGTCCCTGAGCGACCGGCGCGCGCGGAACGACTCAGCTCCCCGCGCGCACCGGATCGACCCACTTGAGCGGCGCATACCTCGCGAAATCCGCATCACTCGAGCACAGCTCCGCCCCCCGCTCGATCGCCATCGCCGCGAGATGTGCATCACTCACGAGACTCCCCGCCGTCCCGGTCTCCCTCATCAATCCGCGCACGATACCCCAATGCTCCGGCCCGGCCTCGAGCGCGACCACGTTCGGCCGCGCGAGCCAGCCATCGACCACGGCGATCGCCTGCTCCGACGTGAGTGGATTCGGGAACACGCGCGCATTGGTCACGACGCTCAGGAAGCCGAGCACGACGCTCCATGGCAGCGCGACCGTCTCGTCGGTGTTGAGCACGCGGTCGAGGAAGTTGCGCGCGTTGGCGTGATGCGCGCTGCGTGAGTCGATCGCGTAGAGGAGCAGGTTGACGTCGAGGATCTTCATGGCACCCTACTTCCGGAGCGCGAGCTTGCGCCCGGTCTCCTCGTCCGCGAGCACGCCGGCGAGGGCGAGGGCCCGGTCGAGCTCGATGCCCGGGCGCACGGGACCGAGGTCGAAGGTCGGCGTGAGGTAGGCCTCGGTGCCGCCCGCGCCCGGGCTGGAGAGCCCTCGGTGGATCACGCGGTTGAGCTCCTCGCGGAAGGACCGGCCGGCGCGCGTGGCGGCCGTGCGCACGCGTTCGAGGAGGTCCGCGTCGATGTCCAATGTAGTGCGCATGAATGATGCTAAGTCATCAACGCTATGATGTCAACGCATCAAACAGGGATCTCGCCGGATCTCAGATCTGAATAATCAGCCAACTCATTGTGGCAGAACGCATTATATCTACTGCCTCCGCACGAACCGTTGCGTCTCACCCAGAACCCCGGGCCGCCGGATCAGCTCCGCGAAGAACCGCCGCACTTCAGGGGTCTCCGCCGTGAGCACCGGGCCCATCTCGCCCTGACCCGGACGGTGCGCCACCACTCCCGGATTCCGACGAAGCAGATGGTCCAGCGAATCCGGCTCGACCATCCGAAAGATCAGCTCGCCTGCCGTCACCCGGTCGATCACCACGAACGAATGCAACGGCAGCAGCAGGCTCTGGTAGAGTGCGCTCTGGTCCCCGAGCGCCGAGGCGTTCGGCGCGAGATCGAGTACCCGATGCGCGCCGAGCCGTCCGAGACGCGCATCGAAGTGCGCGAGCTTGCCGTCGTCGTCGGTGAACAGGACCACGTAGTCCGGAGGGTTCTCCCCGGTGACCACGGCGGTCGAACCATCTTCGGGATTCTCCCACGTCCCGACCAGGGTCGAGTCGAACTCCTGCGCGGACCAAGGCACGATCGGTGCGATCGACGCCACGCCGCAGGCGGAGAGCGAGAAGGCGCAGGAGACGAGCAACAGCAGGCGCGTCGCACGCGCGCGCGACGACGGGCCGGTCCGCATGGGGAACCGCATGAAGAAGCTCCGTGAGAAGTGTCTGCCTGATTGATA
>JAYTNC010000317.1:0-2653 GCA_043748515.1 Gemmatimonadota bacterium
GGCGTCGGCGACATCTCGACGCTCACGGTCGAGGAGTACGAGGTGCTCTCGCGCTACGACCGTCTCAAGTATCGCATCTACCGGCACCCGTTCGTGCTCTTCGGGATCGGTCCGCTGCACATGATGATCCTGCAGCGGTTCCGGCTGAACGGCCCGGCCACCGGCGGCAAGCAGCAGTGGAACATCTGGATGACGAACGCCGCCCTCGTCGGCATCGCGGCGATCGTGATCATGACCGTCGGCTGGAAGCCGGTCCTCCTGCTCTACCTGCCCGCGTACTATCTCGCGGCGGCCGGCGGCATCTGGCTCTTCTATGTGCAGCATCAGTTCGAAGAGGCGTACTGGGAGCGCGGCCAGCAGTGGGACTACGCCACGGCCGCGATCACCGGCAGCTCGCATCTTCGCCTGCCCGCGGTGTTGAACTGGTTCACCGGCCACATCGGCCTGCATCACGTGCATCACCTGGGGCCGAGGATCCCGAACTACCGGCTCCAGCGCGCACACGAGGAGAACCCGATCTTCTCCGAGGCACCGGTACTCACGCTCCGCACCGCCTGGCGCACGCTGCGCCTGACGCTGTGGGACGAGGCGAACAAACGGATGATCGGATTCCGCGAATACCGGCAGATGCAGCGGCTCGCCACGCAGCGCGCGACCTGATCGCTTGCTTGCATGTCACGGGGCGGACACCGAGAGGTGTTCGCCCCGTGATGCGTCATCGGGCTCGGGGCACTCGGCGAGTGTATCTTTCGAGGATGCCTACACGCCCCGCTACCGAAGCACCCTCCGCGGGGTTCGCCTCGCTTGAACTCGATCCCCGCGTCGTCGCCGCTCTCACCGCCCTCGGGTACGAAGAGCCGACGCCGATCCAGATTGCTGCTATCCCGCCCCTCCTCGCTGGCCGCGACGTGCTCGCGCAGGCCGCCACCGGCACCGGCAAGACCGCCGCTTTCGCGCTCCCGTTGCTGCATCGCCTCAACCTCGATGCCGCGCCGCGCGAACGCACCGCTGCGCTCGTGCTCGTGCCGACGCGTGAACTCGCGATGCAGGTCGCGGAAGCGATCCATCGCTACGGCAAGGCCCTCGGTGCCGTCGCGGTGCCGATCTACGGCGGCGCGTCGATGGAATCTCAGATCCGTTCGCTCAAGCGCGGCGTCGACGTCGTGATCGCGACGCCGGGACGTGCGCTCGACCATATCCGCCGCAAGACGATCCATCTCGCCGCGGTGCGCACTGTGGTGCTCGACGAGGCCGACGAGATGCTTGACATGGGCTTCGCCGAGGACCTCGAAGCGATCCTCTCGGCGACGCCGAAGGAGAAGCAGGTCGCGCTCTTCTCGGCGACGCTCCCGCCGCGCATCGCGACGATCGCGAGGGCGCACCTGCGCGATCCGCACGTGATCAAGATCGACGCCGCGGCCGTGAAGGCCGGCAACACCGCGAAGATCCGCCAGGTCGCGTACCTCGTGCCGCGCGCGCACAAGATGGCCGCGCTCGGCCGGATCCTCGACGTCGAGCAACCGAAGGCGGCGATCGTATTCTGCCGCACGCGCACGGAGGTGGACGAACTCACCGAGACGATGAACGGCCGCGGCTTCCACGCCGAGGCGCTGCACGGCGGCCTCTCGCAGGAACAGCGCGACCGCGTGATGAAGCGCTTTCGCGCGGGCACGTCGGACCTGCTGATCGCGACCGACGTCGCGGCACGCGGGCTCGACGTCTCGCACGTCTCACACGTGGTGAACTACGACGTGCCGAGCGCCGCGGACGCGTATGTGCACCGGATCGGCCGCACCGGCCGCGCGGGCCGCACGGGCATGGCGATCACGCTCGCCGAGCCGCGTGAGCACCGCATGCTCAAGAACTTCGAGCGCGTCACCGGCGGCTCGATCGAGACGCTCGCCGTGCCGACGGTCGCCGACCTCAAGTCGCGGCGGCTCGAACTCGCCCAGGCCGCGCTGCGCGAGGTGATCCTCGGCGGTGAGCTCGACCCGTGGCGCAGCATCGTCGCCGCGCTCGCCGACGAGTTCGAACTCATGGACATCGCGGCCGCGGCAGTGAAGCAGGGCGCCGCCGGCGGGGAGGACGACGCGAAGCAGGTGGAGATCCCGACCACCTCCTCGCCGCGCGAGAAGCATCCCGCGCGCGCGCGCGACGACGAGCGCTCGCTGCGCCGCGAGGACAAGTCGGTTCGCAGCGAGAGCGAAGCGGTCCGTCCGGCGAAGGCGCCGGCGACCAAGCGCGCTTCGCCGAAGCTCGGCTGGGAATCGGCGAAGCTCTATGTGGGCGCGGGACGGAAGCTCAAGATCCGTCCGGGCGACCTCGTGGGTGCGATCACCAACGAGATGGGCCTCGACTCCACGATGATCGGCGCGATCACCATCTGGGATCGCCACTCGATCGTCGAGGTGCCGGAGTCGCTCGCCGACGACATCATCAAGACGCTCATGGCGACGACGATCAAGGGCAAGCGGGTGCTGGTGCGGCGCGACCGCGCCGGCTGATCAGGGCCGGCTGATCAGGGCCGGCTGATCAGGGTCGCAGCGACGCGCGCAGCGGACGCTGCAGCACGACCATCATCAGCGAGTCGAAGGCGAGCGCATCGGCGCTGCCCGAGGCGAGCGGATTCCCGGCGGCGGGCCGCACGGTGACG
>JAYTNC010000318.1:0-1737 GCA_043748515.1 Gemmatimonadota bacterium
GCCGTCGGGGGAGACCGCGAGCCCGCGGTCGCCCGAAAGAAGGAGTCCGCCGCTGGTGTCGCCCGGTAGCGCCAGCGTGAAGCGCACCGTCGACTCCGCACGTCCGCCCGAGGCGCTCGTGCGGGACGCGATCCAGGCGCCCCCTGCGGCGCCCACGAGCAGGAGCAGCGCCGCCGCGACTGCGCGCGTGGCGCGGCCGCGGCTTCCACGCGCACCTGCAACGCCCGCGGTCCCGCCCGCCGCCCCGAACCGGAAGTTGGGATCAGCCAGCGCCTGCGCGAACTCGTGCGCGGTCGCGAACCGGTCCGCCGGCAGCTTCTCGAGCGCCTTCGCCACCGCGGCCGCCACGTTCGCCGGCACCGACTTCCGCAGCGTCGTCACCTCCGCCGGCTGCTCGGCGATGATCTTCATGATGATCTGCTGCGCACTGCCGCCGAGATGCGGCGGCTGCCCCGCGAGCATCTCGTAGAGCACGCTCGCGAGCGAGTACACGTCGGAACGCCCGCTGATCTCCTTCTCGGCCGTCGCCTGCTCCGGGCTCATGTAGTGCGGCGTGCCGAGGCTCAGGCCGGTCTCGGTCATCCGGCCGCCCGCTGCAGCCGAGACCGCGAGCGCGATGCCGAAGTCGGCGACCATCGGCCGGCAATCGTGCAGCAGGATGTTCTCGGGCTTGATGTCGCGGTGGATCACGCCGTGCGTGTGCGCGTAGTGCAACGCGCTCGCCACGTCGGTCGCGATGCGCACGGATTCGTCCACGCCGAACTGCGTCTCGCGGTCGAGCTTGCTCCGTAGCGTTTCGCCGTCGATGAACGGCATGACGTAGTAGAGGAAGCCGTCGGCTTCGCCCGAGTCGAAGAGCGGCAGGATGTGCGGATGCTGCAACGCGGCCGTCGTGGTGATCTCGACCACGAAGCGCTCGGCGCCGAGCACGGCGGCGAGTTCGGGCTTGAGCACCTTCACCGCGACGCGGCGTTTGTGCTTGAGGTCCTCGGCGAGGTAGACCGTCGCCATCCCGCCCGCGCCGAGCTCACGCTCGATCAGGTAACGGTCAGCAAGCGCTGCACTCAGTCGTTCCGTGGGCACCGGCAGGGGGACACTCTATGCTGTGAGGGAATTGGCGTCGGAAGATCGCCCTCCGCCGCCTGCCTCGCCACCCTCGACCCGCCGCGTCGCGAGCTGGCGCAGCTACTCCCGCGGATACCTGTCGACTTCGGCGAAGAAGTCGGCGACGTCGAGCTTGAATGGCGCCATCCCTTCGCGCGGCGTCCACACGAGTTCGCCCGTGACGATCTCGGGTTCCGAGTCTCCCTTGCGCCAACGTTCGATGAGGCGCTGCCCGGCGTCGATGATCCAGTACTCGCCGACGTCCTCCTGCAGGTAGATCGCGCGCTTCCGGTATCGGTCGGCGCGCGCGGTGCTCGGCGACAGCACTTCGACGACGAGGAGAAGAGACTTCGCGTCAGCCCAGATTGCGGGCGAACCGTCCGAGCGGGCAGGGACGACGAAGAGATCGGGCTGGACGAGGCGGCGCGGCGAGAATACGACGTCAGCCGGAGCGACGATCGCCCACCCGAACCCACTCGCGCGCACATACGCATGCAACTTCGGGTGGAGTTCGCTGACCGCGCCCTGATGCCGCCACGTCGGCGCCGGCGTCACGAACAACTCGCCGTCGAGCACCTCGTAGCGATTGCCATCGTCCGGCAGCGCGTGGGCGCGTTCGACGGTCCAGTCCAG
>JAYTNC010000319.1:0-2805 GCA_043748515.1 Gemmatimonadota bacterium
AACATCGCCGCGGGGAAGAGCGCGGTCGCCGCGCGCCTCGCGTCGCATGGCGTGCCCGTCATCGACGCCGACCGGCTCGCGCGCGACGCGGTCGCTCCCGGCACCCATGCCCTCCGGGCGATCGTCCGGCGCTGGGGCACGGCGATTCTCGCCGCCGACGGCACGCTCGACCGCGCGGCGCTCCGCCGCATCGTCTTCGGTGACCCGGAGGAGCGGCGGGCGCTCGACGCGATCGTCCACCCCGAGGTGGCCCGGCTGCGGGACGCCGCCGTAGAGGCGGAGCGTGCACGCGGCGCTCCGCTCGTGGTCTGCGACATCCCGCTGCTCTTCGAGGTCGGACTCGCGGACCTCGTCGACCGGATCGTGCTCGTCGACGCGCCGGTGACGGTCCGTCGCGAACGTCTCGTGCGCGACCGGGGGCTCACCACCGCGGAGGCCGACGCGATGATCGCGGCGCAGATGCCCGCAGGGCAGAAGCGCGCCGCAGCGCATCGCGTGATCGAGAACGTAGGGACCCGCGAGGCGCTGCACGCGCAGGTCGACGCGCTCGTCGACGAGCTCCGCGCGCTCGCCCGCACGACCGGACACGCGTAGCGGGGCACGCGCAGCGCGCTTCACGACGATGCACACGGCGGCCAGCGTCGTGCTTGACCCTCGCCCCCGCCCCGGGTAGCCTTCGGTCCGAAGCCCGTTCCGCTCTCTCCCCCGAACTGTCCGGAGCCACGCGTGTCGTCGATCCCGCAGGACCTCCTCTACACCAGCGACCACGAGTACGTGAAGAAGACCGCGGATGCCGCCGTGGTCCTCGTGGGCATCACCGACTACGCGCAGGGCGAACTCGGCGACATCGTCTATCTCGAGATGCCGGCGGCCGGCAAGAAGTTCGGCGCGCACGACGTCTTCGGCACGATCGAGGCGGTGAAGGCCGTCTCCGAGCTCTTCTCGCCGCTCACCGGTGAGATCGTCGAGGTGAATCCGAAGCTCGAAGGCGAGCCGGCGCTCGTGAACACCGATCCCTACGGGGATGGCTGGATGATCAAGATGAAGATCGATCCGGCGTCGCTGGCCGGGCTCATGGATGCGGCGGCGTACGCGAAGCATCTCGGGCAGTAGTTCGCTCGGCGGCCTCTGAACTGCTGTCACCACAGAGGGCACAGAGGGCACAGAGAACGGCGGAGCGCTGCAACTGCACTTCAAAGGGGGCGTGGCGGAGATATCTCTCCGCCACGCCCCCTTGAGCCTTGAAGACCCACCAGAAAAGAGAACGGCGGAGCCGCGCGGTGATCGCAGACCTCCGCCGTTCTCTGTGTCCTCTGTGCCTCTGTGGTGAACGCCGTTGCAGTTCCGGCCCAGCCACAGACTCAAGCCGACGCGTACTCCTCGATCGGCGGGCACGAGCAAACGAGGTTGCGGTCGCCGAACGCACTCTCCACGCGCCCCACGGCGGGCCAGAACTTCCGCTCCCGCACCCACGGCAACGGGAACGCCGCCCGCTCGCGCGAATACCCGCGCGCCCAGCCGTCGGCGAGCGTCACCTCGAGCGTGTGCGGCGCATGATGGAGCGGGTTGTCCTCCTTCCCGAGCGCGCCCGACTCGATGTCGGCCGCCTCGGCGCGGATCGCGAGCAGCGCGTCGCAGAACCGGTCGAGCTCCGCCTTCGACTCCGACTCGGTCGGCTCGATCATCAGCGTCCCCGCCACCGGGAAGCTCAGCGTCGGCGCATGGAAGCCGTAGTCCATCAACCGCTTCGCGATGTCCTCCGCCTCCACGCCGGCCGAGACCTTGAGCGGACGCGTGTCGATGATGCACTCGTGCGCGACGCGGCCGTTCTTGCCCTTGTACAGCACCTCGAACGTCCCGCTCAACCGCTGCGCCATGTAGTTCGCGTTGAGGATCGCGATCTTCGTCGACTCGGTGAGCCCCTCGCTGCCCATCATGTCGATGTACATCATCGAGATCGGCAGGATGCTCGCGCTCCCCCACGGCGCCGCTGAGACCGCGCCGATGCCCTGCTCGCCGCCGGTCTTCACCACGGCGTGCGACGGCAGGAAGGCCGCGAGGTGCGCCGCCACGCCGATCGGGCCCATGCCGGGACCGCCGCCGCCGTGCGGGATGCAGAAGGTCTTGTGCAGGTTCAGGTGGCAGACGTCCGCGCCGATGTCGCCCGGACGGCAGAGCCCGACCATCGCGTTCATGTTCGCGCCGTCGAGATAGACCTGGCCGCCATGCTCATGGATGATCGCGCAGATGTCCTTGATGCTCTCCTCGAACACGCCGTGCGTGCTCGGATACGTCACCATAAACGCTGCGAGGTTCGCCGAATGCTGCTCGGCCTTCGCGCGCAGGTCGCTCACGTCGATGTTGCCGTGCGCGTCGGTCTTCACCACCACGACGCCCATGCCCGCCATCACCGCCGAGGCGGGGTTGGTGCCGTGCGCCGACTGCGGGATCAGGCAGACGGTGCGGTGTCCCTGGCCGCGCGCGCGGTGGAAGGCGCGGATCACGAGCAGGCCGGCGTACTCGCCCTGCGAGCCCGCGTTCGGCTGCAGCGACACCGCCGTGAAGCCGGTGATCTCGGCGAGCGCCTTCTCGAGGCGCACGAACATCGAGGAGTAACCCTTCGCCTGCGAGCGCGGCGCGAACGGGTGCAGACCGCCCACCTCGCGCCACGTCACCGGATACATCTCGGCCGTCGCATTCAGCTTCATGGTGCAGCTGCCGAGCGGGATCATCGAATGCGTGAGCGACAGGTCGCGCGACTCGAGCTTGCGCATGTAGCGCAGCATCTCGGTCTCGCTGTGGTGC
>JAYTNC010000320.1:0-2897 GCA_043748515.1 Gemmatimonadota bacterium
GCGAGGACGCGCTGCAGGCGATCGACCGCGGCCTCGCGGAGGACGCGAGTCTCGCGCCGTTGCACCGCAACCGCGGAGACCTGCTGCTGACGGCGGGCCACGGCGAGCAGGCGCTCGAGGAGTACCTCCGCGCGGTGAAGCACCACGAGACGCTGGGCCCCGAGATCTGGGCGCGCATCGGCGGGCTGCGCGCGGCGCACGGCGAGGTGCCCGAGGCGATGGCGGCCTGGGAGCGCGCGCTGCAGCTCGACCCCTCGCATGCGGAGGCGCGGGAGCGGCTCGCGGCAGCGCGCAACGGCCGATGACCACCGTCCCCACCGACGAGGCCGGCTTCCTCGC
Source organism: Gemmatimonadota bacterium (assembly GCA_043748515.1). Lineage (GTDB taxonomy): Bacteria > Gemmatimonadota > Gemmatimonadetes > Gemmatimonadales > Gemmatimonadaceae > Pseudogemmatithrix. Next base: position 340 of record JAYTNC010000320.1, read on the forward strand.
GCTCACGCAGAAGATCGCACGCGAACGCGGCTTCGGCTGCGCGAACTACAAGGACGGCTGTCTCCGCCGCCGTATCGCGGTGCGGATGCGCGCGCGCGGCGCCGCGAGCTTCGCCGACTACGTCGCGCTGCTCGACCGCGACGCCTCGGAGTATCCGCTGCTCCTCGACGCGCTCACGATCAACGTCACCAAGCTCTACCGCGACGCCGCGGTCTGGGACGCCGTCGCGGGCGAGGTGATCCCGGCGCTCTGGGCCGCCGATCCGCCGCGGATCACCGTGTGGAGCGCGGGGTGCTCGTCGGGCGAGGAACTCTACACGCTCGCGGCGCTCTTCCACCGGCACGCCGAGCGCACCGACTCGCTGGCGCGGCTGAGCCGCGTGCGCATCCTCGGCACCGACATCGACCGGGCGTCGCTCGATGCCGCGCGCGCCGGCGCGTACGCGACGGAGTCGTTCACCGAGATGCCCCTCGACCTGCGCACGCGATACTTCTCGATGACGCCGCCGCATCGCGCCGCCGACGCACTGCGCGCGTTCGTGAAGGTCGAGCGGCGCGATCTGCTGAGCGAGCCGGCGCCGGCCGAGGGACTGCAGCTGATCACCTGCCGCAACGTGGTGATCTACTTCGACCGCCTGAGCCAGGATCCGCTCATGCGGAAGTTCCACGCGGCGCTCGCGCCGGGCGGCTTCCTCGTGCTCGGCAAGGTCGAGACGCTGATGGGCCCGATGCGCGCGCTCTTCGACGTCGTCGATTCGCGCAACCGGATCTTCCGGAAGGCGGCCGCATGACCGACCAGCATGTGCGCATCGCGCACCACGCGGTGGCGCGCGGCAGCGGCCGGCTCGTGACGATCGGGCTCGGTTCGTGCGTCGCGATCGCGCTGCACGACGCGAAGTTCCGCGTGGCGGGGCTCGCGCATGTGCTGCTCCCCGACCCCAGCGTCGCGCGCGATCCCGGCAACGCCGCGCGCTTCGCCTCGACCGCGGTGCCGATGCTCGTGACCGAGATGCGCGCGATGGGTGCGCGCGGCGCGCTCACGGCGCGGCTCGCCGGCGGCGCGGCGCTCTTCGGCACGATGCTCACGACCGCCGGCGGGCAGATGGGCGCGCGCAACGTGGCGGCGGCCAAGACGGCGCTCGTCGTGGCGGGGATCCCGCTGGTGGGCGAAGAGACGGGCGGTGCCTCGGGCCGCAGCGTGACCGTCGACGTCAACACCGGCGCCATGACGGTGCGCTCGGTGCGCGGAGGCGAACGTGTCCTCTGAGCGGCGCGTGCTCGTGGTCGAGGACAACGCGCTGCTGCGCGTCGTGCTGCGCGACCTCATCGACGGACTCGACGGCTTCCGCGTGATCGCGACCGCAGCGGACGGCGAGGAAGGGCTGCGGCTCGTGCACCAGCTCGATCCGGACATCGTCACGCTCGACATCGAGATGCCGGTCGTCGACGGCCTCACCGCGCTCGGCTACATCATGAGCGAACTGCCGCGCCCGGTGGTCATGGTGAGCGGCGCGCAGACGCGCGGCTCGGTGGACCTCACGATCCGCGCGCTCGAGCTCGGTGCGGTGGACTTCGTGCGCAAGCCCGAGGCGAACACGCCCGACGCCTGGGCCGCGAGCCGCCGGCGCGTCGAGGCGGCACTCAAAGCTGCTGCGGAGATGAACGTGAAAGGCGTCCGGATGCTCGCGCGCCCGCGCCTGCACACGCCGGCCCCGCTCGCCCACGCACCGAAGCAGGCGTTCGCCGCGGTGGCGATCGCGAGTTCCACGGGCGGTCCGCGCGCGCTCGCCGAGGTGATCCCCGGTTTCGCGCCGGGCCTCGCCGCGGCGGTGCTGATCGCGCAGCACATGCCGGCGGGCTTCACCGCGGGGCTCGCGCGGCGCCTCGACCAGCTCTCGGCGTTGCCGGTGCATGAAGCGACGCACGGCGAATCCGTGGAACCGGGCCGCGTGTATCTCGCGCCGGGCGGCCGCCACATGACGGTCGCCGCGGGACCGCACGGCGCGGCGATCGCGCTCAGCGACGGGCCGCCGGTGCATGGCGTGAAGCCCGCCGCCGATCCGCTCTTCGCCTCGGTGGCGAAGCAGTTCGGCGCGCGCTGCGTGGGCGTGGTGCTCACCGGCATGGGACGCGATGCGACCGACGGACTGCGCGCCATCCGTGCGGCCGGGGGCGGCGCGGTGGTGCAGGACCGGGCGTCGTCGGTGATCTACGGCATGCCGCAGGTCGCGCTCGCCGAGGTCGGTGCCGACCGCGAACTCCCGCTCGGCGAGATCGCGCGCGCGGCGACGACATTGCTCGAGGCGCGCCGATGACAGCCGAACGCCTGTTGCTCGCGCGCGTGGGCCCGGAGACCTTCGCCTTCCCGCTCGCCGAGGTGATCGAGGTGATCGAGGTGACCGAGGCGCGGGAGGTCACTCCGCTCGCGCTCGCGCCCGCGGGTGTGGCCGGGCAGAGCGTCTACCGCGACCGTCTCTTGCCGGTGATCGACGGCGGCACGCTGCTCGGCGTGCCGCGGACCTCGCCCGCAGGGGTGTTGCTCGTGATCGAGGTCGACGG
>JAYTNC010000321.1:0-5069 GCA_043748515.1 Gemmatimonadota bacterium
CCGAGCAGATGGCGAACATCTCGGCGCCGGTGCTCGGTCTGTATGGGGGCAGCGACGCGCGCATCAATGCGACGATCCCCGCGACCGATTCCAGCATGAAGCGCTTGGGCAAGTCGTATGAGTTCCAGATCTTCGACGGCGCGGGACATGGCTTCCTGCGCGGCCAGGAGAACTCGGAGGCGAACCTCGCGGCCGCCACGGCCGCGTGGCCGCGTACGATCGCATTCTTCCGAGCGAAGCTGGGGAGCTGATCAGCGGCGGTGCGGGAACCATCGGTGCGGCGATCATCGGCGCCATGATCATCGGCGCGGGAGTGGCTCGCCGAGTCGCGCCTCGCGCCGTACGTACTCCGCCGCCTCGGCGTGCGTCGCCCACCAGACCGTCTTGGCGTCCTTCGTCTTGATGTGCGCGATGAGCAGCTCGAGCGCCACCATGCGCGAGCGGTGCCCGATCACGTGCGGATGCATCGTGAGCACGAGCATCCCACCCTCCTCGTACGCCTTGTCGAACTCGTCGATCCAGACCTTCGAGATGTCGCGCGGGTTCATGTAGCGCTCGCCGCGCGGGTCGAAGAGCGGCGCGTCGTCGAGGATCCACTCCACCGGCAGTTCCACGAGCCCGGTCGGCTTGCCGCGCTGGAGCAGTTCGTAGGGCGCGTCGTCGGCCATGAGCGAACTCTCGTAGCGGAAGCCCATGTCGCGGAGGATGTCGAGCGTGTTGGGGCTGAAGTTCCAGCTCGGCGCGCGATAGCCGGTGGGGCGCGTGCCGGTCATCTGCGTCAGCTCGGCGACCGCGCGCTGCAGCAGCATGCGCTCGATCGAGTCCGGGAGCGTCGCGTTGAGCTCGTGGATCCACCCGTGCACGGCGAACTCATGGCGACCGCTCGCCTTGATCCAGGTCGCCATCTCGGGCGTGATGGCGAGGCTCACCGACGGGATGAAGAAGGTCGCGGGGATGCGGTTCGCGTCGAGCAATTTCAGGATTCGCGGCAGTCCGACGCGCGCGCCGTACTGGTGCTGCGAGAGCGAGCCGACGGTGGGCTCGCCGTAGCGGATGGAGATCGTCTCGTTGTCGACGTCGAACGAGAGGAGCACGGCGACCTTGGCGCCGTTGTCCCAGCTGCGCGGCTGGAGCGAGCGCCCCGCGCGGACCTCGTCGATGACCGTGCGCACGGAGTCCATGCTCCACTGCCAGCCGGGCTTGGCGGCGGTGACGGGGACGGGCTGGGCCTGGGCGGCGAGGAGCGCCGGGGCGAGGCAGGCGGCGGCCAGGGTCGATCGAACGAGGGCCGAGGTGCGGGCGAAGGAGCGCATGGGATCCGTGGCGGGTGTGGGCGGACTCCCGATTCTCGCTCCGGCGCAGGCGAATGTCGAGAGCGCGCCGCGGCCGGCCATGCCATTCCCATCCTCGCCGAGTCCTGCGCTGTGGGATAACTTCTGCTCTCATGGCACAGCTTCCGGACCGTCTGATCACCGCGCTCGCCGATCGCTACCGCATCGAGCGCGAACTCGGCGCCGGCGGCATGGCCACGGTCTACCTCGCGCAGGACCTCAAGCACGACCGCCTCGTGGCGGTGAAGGTGCTCAAACCCGAGCTCGCCGCCGTGCTCGGTGCCGAACGCTTCGTGGTCGAGATCAAGACCACGGCGGCGTTGCAGCATCCGCATATCCTGCCGTTGTTCGATTCGGGCGAGGCCGGCGGGTTCCTGTACTACGTGATGCCGTTCATCGAAGGCGAGACGCTGCGGTCGAAACTCGACCGCGAGTCGCAGCTGGGCGTCGACGAGGCGGTCAAGCTCACGTGCGACGTGGCCGACGCGCTCGAGTACGCGCACCAGCACGGCGTGATCCACCGCGACATCAAACCCGAGAACATCCTGCTGCAGAGCGGCCGCCCGATGGTCGCCGACTTCGGCATCGCGCTCGCGGTGAGTGCCGCGGCCGGTGGACGCATGACCGAGACGGGTCTGAGCCTCGGCACACCGCACTACATGAGCCCCGAGCAGGCGACCGCCGAGCGCGAGATCACGGCGCGGTCGGACCAGTACTCGCTCGCGAGCGTGCTGTACGAGATGCTGACCGGGAATCCGCCGCACACCGGCGCGACGGCGCAGCAGATCATCATGAAGATCATCACCGAGCAGGCGCAGGACGTGACCGCGCTGCGGAAGTCGGTGCCGCGCGGTGTGGCCGACGCGGTGGCGCAGGCGCTCGAGAAGTTGCCGGCCGACCGGTTCGTCAGCGTCGCGGCGTTCGCGGCGGCGCTCGGCGGGGAGCAGGGCGCACAGGGGCCGCTGCGCGGCGCGCGCGCGACGGCGCACCGCGCGCAGCTCGCGAACGCGGCCGGGCCGTGGCGCCGCCTGTCCGTCGCGGCCGGCGTGGTGGCGATCGGCGCGACCGCGGTCGCGCTCTGGGCGCTCGGCCAGCGCGGCGCCGGTGGCGGTCAGCGCGTGGAGTTCACGTATCGGCCGATCTTCGACTTGGGGGACCGGCCGTACACCGAGATCTCGAACGACGGCCAGCGGATCGTGCAGGTGGTGCGCGACACCAACGGCCTCGACGTGATCGCGGTCCGCGAGCTCGGCTCCGCCGCGATGCGGGTCCTGCCGGGCACCGAGGGCGCGCGTGATCCGGAGATCACGCCCGACGGTGCGTGGATCGTGTTCCAGGCGCAGGGCAAGCTGCAGCGGATTCCGGCCACCGGGGGACCAGCCACCCTCGTCGTGGACTCCGCCAACACCTCGGGCGTTGGTGTGTTGCCCAACGGCGACGTGCTCTTCACACGTACGGGCCGCGGACTGTTCCGCGTCCCTGGGGCTGGGGGACCGGACGTCCAGCTCACGACGCTCGATTCGACCCGTCGGGAGTTCGCCCACTGGTATCCGGAGGCGCTCCCGGGCGGAAAGACGGTGATCTTCAATAATTTCTCGCTCCCGACGGAGCGATCACGGATCGAAGCGCTCGATCTCGCGACGGGGAAGCGTACGGTACTGATCGAGGGCGGGATCTTCCCCCGCTATGCGGCGAGCGGGCACCTCCTCTTCGCGCGCGCCGGCGCGATCTTCGCCGTGCCGTTCGACGCGAAGGCCGTCCGCGTCCTTGGCTCTCCGGTGCCGGTGGTGGAGGATCTCGACTGGAGCCTGACCGACGGTCTCGGTTCCTTCGCGGTCTCGGACAACGGCACGCTCGTGTACGCGCGCGCTTCCGAGGGACGAGTGGACCGTCGCGTCGTCTGGTCCGATCGTGCGGGCAATCTGCAGGACGCGATGCCCGACGCCGGCGGCTGGTCCGAACCGCGCAGATCGCCCGACGGTCGCTGGCTCGCCGTCACGCGGTCCGAGCCCACGCGGCAGATCTGGCTCTACGACAACGCGCGCCAGGTGGTATCGCAGCTCACGCGCTTCACCGACGGCGTGGCGTTCGGCACCGTCTGGATGCCCGACAGCCGCTCGGTGATCTTCTCGCGCGAAGTCCCGCAGTACGACCTCTACCGGCAGCCGATCGACGGCAGCGCCGCTGTGCCCGTGTTGGAGACCGCGAACGACAAGGTCGCGTCGGGCGTGTCGCGTGATGGGGAAGATGTCGTGTACTACGAGGTGATCTCGCAGGACAGGCTGATGATCGCACCGATCCGGGGCGGCCCCGCGCGCGCGGTCGATCCCCGTCCCACGGACCAGCGCAACGCCGACTTCTCGCCCGACGGACGTTGGCTCGCGTACGACGAGTTCAACTCGACGGGGACGACGGACGTCTACGTGCGCGCGCTCTCGGGTGCGGCGGGTCGACGCACGGTGTCCGCCGCCGGTGGCGACCAGCCGCGCTTCACACGCAACGGCCGCGAGATCACGTACCGGAAAGGCGCTGCGATGTTCGCCGCGTCGTTCGATCCGGCGACCGGCGAGGTCGGGACGCCCAAGTTGCTATTCAGCGTGCCCGACGGCGGACGCCTCGCCGGAGGGCGCACGGTGGGCTACGACGTCACGCCGGACGGATCGCGGTTCCTGCTGGTGACGCCGATCGAACGGCCGCGCGCGACGCCGAACGTGGTGGTGATCAACTGGTTCGAGGAGTTGCGGAGGAAGTCGCCGCGCTGAGTACCCTCGGCGCATGCCCCATTGCGCCTCCCGCCGAGCCGAGCGTACCGTATGGCCATGCCCGTGCCCGTGCACGTTCCCGATCACGATTGGACCGTCGAGCGCGCGTTGGCGCTGCCCGAGGACGGCAACCGCTACGAAGTGCTCGATGGGGAGCTCTTCGTGACGCCGTCGCCGACGTGGGGGCATCAGTCGGTGCTTGCGGTGCTTCAACTGCGCCTGAGCGCGTACGTCACCGGGCACCGTCTCGGCTGGACGCGGTTCTCCCCCGCCGACATCGTCTTCTCACCGCGCCGGCTTCTGCAGCCTGATCTGTTCGTCGTGCCCTGGCAGGACAGTGGGCCACCCCGCGCCTGGTCCGACGTGCGGTCGCTTCTGCTCGCCGTCGAAGTGCTCTCGCCGAGCACCGCCCGCGCCGACCGCCATCGCAAGCGACTGATCTATCAGAGCGAGCGCGTGTCGGAGTACTGGATCATCGACGGCGACGCGCGCCTCGTCGAGCGCTGGCGGCCGTTGGACGTGCGGCCTGAGATCATCTCCGATGAAGTCGTCTGGCAGCCGCGCGCGGGAACGCCGCCGTTCGTACTCGCGCTGAACGCGCTCTTCGACGAGGCCGCGAGCTAGACTTTCAGGTGCGTGCGACGGTCTCGAGCAGCTCCCGCACGAACGCGATCTCGTCCTCGTTCACCGCGTGGCCGAACCCTTGATAGATCCGGCACGTGACCTCGGCCCCCATCCGCTCGAGATGCGCCGCGCTCGCGAGCACACGCGCCTCCGGGATGTGCGCGTCGACGTCGCTGCACCCGAGGAAGATCGGTGTGCCCGCGAAGTCGCCCTCGGCACTCCACTCCGTGCTCGGCGGTCCGATCAACCCGCCCGAGAGCACCACAACGCCGCCGTAGCGCTTCGGCTTCCGCTGCGCGCTCGTCGACGCGAGACAGGCGCCCTGCGAGAAGCCGAGCAGGATGATCCGCTC
>JAYTNC010000322.1:0-2601 GCA_043748515.1 Gemmatimonadota bacterium
GGATGGGCGGGAAGGATCTTGATCACCTCCCACGCAGTGGCGTCGGCGCGCGGAGCATCGTCGAGGCCCCGCACCTGCTCCTGCCATCGTGCGCGCAGCACCAGCACCCGATCGAGATACGTTCTCGCCAGCTGAGCGGATCGCGCCACTGCACTGGCGAAGTACTCGATCCAGGTCCGCATCTCATCACGTCGGAAGCTCGTGAGCGACTCGATGTAGCGAGCCCTCGTCGCGGCGATCGCGACGCTGACGGGCGGCACATAGTGAGGCGCGATGCCGCGACGCCTCAGGACCACGTGCACGAGTGCTCTCCCGGTGCGGCCATTGCCGTCGGCGAACGGATGGATCGTCTCGAACTGCGCATGCACCAGCGCGGCCTGAACGAGCGGCGACAACAGATCGTCGTTGACGGCGGCACACAGATCGAGCAGGAGCCGGTCGACCTCCTCCGGCGGCGGCGGTACGAAGTCGGCGCCGCAGGGGTTGTAGTCGTTCCCCCCGATCCAGTTCTGCTCGGTGCGAATGATGCCGGCGACCTTCCTGTTCTCGGCGCGCTCCATGAGTCGCCGGTGGATCGCCCTGATCTGGTCGATCCCGAACTCCGGTGCGGTCGCGCTCTCTTCGACGGCCAGGACCATCGCATCGATGTTCGCCAGGACATCGACTGCCGTCGGCCCGATCTTCTGCCCCGAGTCCACCTTGGCCTCTGCGCGAGCCAGCTCGCGAACGCCCAGCTGCAGGCCCTCGACCTTGGACGACGCGATCGATTCGGTCCGCAGGAGCAAACGTGCGAGTGGATCCAGCGCATTGCCGCCCACCTGATTCAACGCGCGGATCGCACCCTCGGCCTCCGAGACGAGTCCGGCAAGTGTCGCATCCAAGGTGAACTGCAGTCCCGTCAGCTCATCCGGCACGAACGCGTCGTACCGGCACGCTCGCTTGTATTTCGCCGGTGCGTAGATCGCGGGATCAGACTGCCAGGTCCTTTGGACCAGACGTCCTGTCATTGCGCCGGCCTCTCTCGTCGATGTTCGCGGCAGGGTATGCCTGAATAGTGCGTTTCCTTATTTAAGTTTACGCTATTTACCTTAATATACAAGGCCGATCACCTGCCGTCCTCGCGGTGGTCGGAGTCTTTCGACATGCACGCGCTGCTGCTCGGTCACGGGCTCATCGCCCGAGCACCACATCGATTCCGTTGACCACCTGCTCGAACCGCTTGGGCGGAAGCTTCTTCACGCGATCGGCGAGGAAGCGTCGGTCGACCGTGATCACCCTGCGCGATGTCTACCACGACGAGTCCTCGAGCACCCGGCGACTGGCGGCGGCCACGAACGGATCGCTCTCGCCCGCGAGCTGGTCGGCGACGCGATTCATTGCCTCGGTGACTTCCTCGGGGGCGTGGCGGGCCAGGTACTCGGCGATCGCGTCGGCGTACAATCGACTGCGCGACTTTCGTGCGCGTCGCGCATGCCGCTCCGCCGCTCGAAAGATCCGGTCCGGGAGCGTGATGGCCGTCTTCATAAGGCTAGTATGACTCTCCATGCCCACCTCGGGCAAGCGTGCACGCATCGCACGTAGGTTCCGCCACCCACCGTCCTGACCCCCATGCCATCCCCCCACCTCGTCGCCCTCTGGAACCCCTCCTACGCCGCCGACGCGCTCGACATGCACGCGCAGCTGCTGCTCGAGCACGTGCGCCGCGCGGACGACGAGGAAGCCGAGTGGGACGACGCCTACGTCTGGTGGGGCCGCGTCCGCTCGCCGAACCGCCAGCAACCGCTGGAGCACCTGCCGCAGGTGCTGGCGCTGAACAACGGGCTCGACGCGCGCGACGAACTGCAGCTCTACCTCACCGACTACCGCTCGCTCTACGTGGCCGAGGTCATCGCGGTGGAGGACGGCGACAAGAAGACCACCGACGCCGCGCACACGCCGGCGTACTACCGCCGCGACGGCCTCTCGTGCGACTGCTGGTTCAAGCTCGCGGACATCCGCGCGTTGGTGCACGACGACACGCTCGCCGTGCAGGAGGAGCTGCGGAAGCTGCGCGTGATCACGTACAACGACCGGCCCGTGTCGCTGTACGGCGGTATGGTGAACCTGCCGCTCCTGGTGAAGCGTCCGGACGGCACGCGGTTCTTCGATGAGGACGAGCGTGATCTCCTGAACGCCGGCGCCCTCTGGGTGGCCGCGGACGCGGAGCGCGTCGGACTCGGCGGCCTGATGTCGGACCTGCGCGACAACCTGTTCGGCACGACCGCGTGGGGAAACCTGCTGCCCACCGCGCGCACGTTCGTGGCGACGGCCGAGCGGCTGATGCGTGACCACCGGCGCGACACGGCGTTCGACTTCGCGACGGTGCTGGTGGAGCTGTGCAAGGCGCTCGAGGTGCAGGTGAACGCGATCCTCGCCGATGCGCTCGCGAGTGCGCCGGTGCCGGTGCGGAGTGCGAATGTCGATGGGAAGTCGATTGACTGCAGCAAGACGCGATCGCTCTCGGCGGGGCAGCTGGCGCGGGTGATCTCAGGTGACCGGGAGCGGATGGACTTTCTTGCCAGGCATCTGACGGAGGGGAAGTGGTTCACCGAGCAGTTGCCG
>JAYTNC010000323.1:0-1879 GCA_043748515.1 Gemmatimonadota bacterium
CAGGCGGCTGTGGACGGTGTCTGGAACCGATCGATCCTCTCGATTCCGTCGCAGCGCGCCGAGCACTTCGAGGGCGTGGGAACGGTGCCCGCGTATCGCCGGCTCACCGAGTACGGCTGGGACAAGGAAGCGCCGCCGCTCGTACACACACGCCGTGCGCTCTTCCGTCTGCTGGCCGAGGACGCGGACCGGGCGATGATGTACGAACTCGCGCCGACGAAGCCGAAGGTCGAGGAGGAGTTCCTGCTCCTGCAGCGGCACACCCTTCGTGAAGCGGCGGGCGCGGCGCTCGCGGGCGCTGGCTTCGAGGGTGATCCGCGCCTCCGTGGACTCGCGCGCCGCACGATCGACCGGATGGCGGAGTTCCTGCGTTCGCCGCTCGCGGAGAAGCCGTGGGTGCGCATCGGCAACCGGCAGGTGCTGCATCCCGACGCGTATCCGCCGACGATCCACATGTTGCACCTGCTCGCGCACATGCCGCTCTGTCAGTCGGAGCATTACGAGGCGATGGAGCTGCTGTACGACTATCTGACGCGTCCGCTTCCGCGGCAGGAGTCGGTGCAGCAGATCGGCACGCAGCTCCTGCCGATGCCCAACCTCGTGCTCGGCGACCTGCTGCCGCACCGCAACGCGGTCGAGGACGACGTGCCGGCGGCGCTCGCGTGGCTGGAGTTGATGGCGCGCCTTGGCTTCCTGCGCCGCAACGACAACTGGTCGAAGATGTATGAGCGGTTCATCGACGACTGCGGTCGCGACGGCGTGTGGCATCCGCACAAGGGACTCGCCATGCCCAAGACCACGAATCCGTACGTCTGGCCGATGTTCCCGCTCGAGCAGGCGCATGGCGGCGAGGAGCGTTGGTGCGACGTGACGTTCCGGATCGGACTCATCGCTCGACTGCAGGGAAGGCCGGTCGAGCTCAGGTGAGGCCCTGAGGAGTGAGGCGGGCGGATGCGGTCGGACCCGACGCGAGGCAAGCGGGCCGACTACATTCCGGGTGATGACCACAGCGAAGAAGACGAAGGCGCCCGCCTCACGCACCGCCGCGAAGACCCCGAAGAAGTCCTCCGCGAAGACCGCCGCCACGGCGCATGCCGTCATGGCGCATGCCGTCATGGCGCATGACGACGCGGAGAGCATCCCGAAGCCCCACCCGGTGATCGTTCCGACCCTGATCCCGGTGCTCGAACCGGGCGCGCCCGACCCGGACGGGTCGGGTCTGACGCTCGCGGAGGCCGAGGCGAGCACGATCGACATCACGTTCGAGGACCTCGGGCTCAGCGAGCCGATGCTCGCCTCGCTCCGCTCCGCCGGGTACACGCGGCCGACGCCGATCCAGGCGCAGGCGGTGCCGTTGGCGCTCAAGGGACGCGACCTCATGGGGCTCGCGCAGACCGGCACGGGGAAGACGGCGGCCTTCACCATCCCGATCATCGAGCGCCTGATCGGTGGACCGAAGCGCACGCGCGCGCTGATTCTGACGCCGACGCGCGAGCTCTGTCAGCAGGTGGAGGAGAGCTTCCGGAAGTACGGCACGGGCACGGGCCTCGAGGTCGTGTCGGTCTACGGCGGCGTCGGTTACGACATCCAGTTGAAGGCGCTGCATGGCGGCGTGGACGTGATCGTCGCGACGCCGGGCCGGCTGATCGACCATCTCGAGAAGCAGAACGTGGTGTTCGACGAGCTCGAGGTGCTGGTGCTCGACGAGGCCGACCGGATGCTCGACATGGGGTTCGCGCCGCAGATCAACAAGATCGTCGCGCAGATCCACCCGTACCGGCAGACGCTGCTCTTCTCGGCGACGATGCCGCCCGAGGTCGAGGCGCTCGCGCGCAAGTATCTGCGCAAGCCGACGGTCGTGCAGGTGGGTCGGCGCTCG
>JAYTNC010000324.1:0-4047 GCA_043748515.1 Gemmatimonadota bacterium
GCCTACGTGGCGATGCAGAAGGACGCGCCGAGCTGGTTCTACCTCTGGAAGCAGGTGACGGGCGTGCTCGCGGGCGTCGTGGGCTTCGCGGTGCTCGCGAAGCTCGACGCCGAGCATTTCAGGGACTGGGCCTGGCCGATCATGGGCCTCTCGATCGTCGCACTGCTGATCACCGTCATCCCGGGCACCGAGTTCATCGCGCCGCGCATCGGCGGCTCGCGCCGCTTCCTCATGGGCGGCTCGGTGCAGCCGTCGGAGTTCGCGAAGCTCGCGGTGGTGGTCTGGACCGCGATGCTGATCGTGAAGAAGGGCGGGGAGGACGGACTGCGCCGTCTCTCGAAGGGACTGCTGCCATTCCTCATCATCCTCGGCGTGCTCGGGCTGCTCGTGGCGCTGCAGCCCGACCTCTCGGTGGCGATCTTCTTCGCGCTCGTGATGGGCATCATGCTCTTCGCGGCGGGCGCGCGGATCGGCCACTTCGTGCTCCTCGGAGTCGCCGCGGCGCCGGTGATCTGGAGCGAGATCCACCGGCTCGAGTACGTCATGCGCCGCATCCTGGGCTTCGCTGCCGGCGCCGACTCGGCGAGCGCGGTGAACCACCAGCTGCAGCAGTCGCTGATCGCGGTCGGGTCGGGCGGCATCTTCGGCGTGGGCTTCGGACAGGGACGCCAGCAGCTCGGCTTCCTCCCGCTGCCGTACAACGACTTCATCGGCAGCAACGTCGGCGAGGAGTGGGGCTTCATCGGGATGGCGGGACTGATCCTGCTCTTCTCGGCCTGGGGCTGGCTCGGCTTCCGCATCGCGAGGAACGCGCGCACGCCGTTCCAACAGCTCACCGCGATCGGCCTCACCGTCACGATGGTCATCACCGCCTTCCTGCATCTCGGCGTCGTGATCGGACTCCTGCCGACCACGGGCCTCACGCTGCCGTTCATCTCGTACGGCCGGTCGAACATCCTGCTCTCGATGCTCATGACGGGGATCCTCGTCAACATCGGCAGCCAGAAGGAACGCGTGATCGGCGAGCAGGCCACCAACCCACTCGCCTGACGATGACCGACGTCGTCTTCACCGGCGGCGGAACCGGCGGACATCTGTATCCCGGCCTCGCGATCGCGCGCGCGCTCGTGCGTGCGCGGCCCGACGTGCGGCCGTTCTTCGTCGGCGCGCAGCGCGGCATCGAGCGCGACATCCTGCCGACCACCGAGTTCCCGCACCTCCTGCTCGACCTGCATCCACTCTACCGGCCGAAGGTCTGGAAGAACTGGCGCACGCTGCGTGGCGCGCTGAGCGGATGGAGCGCGTTGGATGCGATGGCGCGCGAGCGCAGGCCGGCGCTCGTCGTCGGCACCGGCGGCTACGCGGCGGGCCTCACGAGCGCCTGGGCCGCGGCGCATCGCATTCCGGTGGTGCAGCATATCGGCGACGCGATCCCGGGTATCACGGCGCGGTGGAGCGCCAGGCTCTCACGCGAGGCGTACCTCGGCTATCCCGAGTCCGAGCTGCTTCTGCCGCACAGCGGTTGCATCTACCGCGACACGGGCAATCCGATCGAACCACCGCCCGACATCGCGCCCAAGGCGGCCGAGGCGCGCGCGCGCTGGGGATTCCCCGCGGCGGCGACGGTGCTGCTGGTGTTCGGCGGCTCGCAGGGTGCGCGCGCGATCAACCGCGCGGTGGCCGCCTGGGTGGAGCGCGGACTCCCCAAGGGTGTCTGCGTGCTCTGGGCGACCGGCAAGGCGCAGCACGACGCGTTCAAGCATCTCGACCGGCCCGACGTGCGCGTGCTCGGGTTCATCGCGCCGATCGCCGAGGCCTACGCGACGGCGGATCTCGCGCTGGTGCGCGGCGGGATGATGGGGTCGAGCGAACTCTGCGCGTGGGGCGTGCCGATGGTGATCGTGCCGTTGCCGAGCGCGGCGAACGATCACCAGACGGCGAATGCGCGTGTGCTCGAGGGGGCCGGTGCGGCGCGGCTCCTGCTCGAACGCGAGTTGTCGGTGGAGGCGCTCGATGCCGTGGTCGGGGGGCTGCTCGGAGATCGGGCGGCGCTCGGCGCGATGGCGGCGGCGGCTCGTGCGCGCGGGCGGCCGCGGGCGGCGGCGGAGATCGCGGGGCACATCTCGCGGTTGCTTGGGGCCTAAGCTCGAAGCGACACGGCAACGGCGTTCACCACAGAGGCACAGAGGGCACAGAGAACTGCGGAGAGCGGCTGCTGCGACTGCTTGGGAACAGCACCTGCTCTGCGGAGTCAGTTCGTCACTTTGGTGCGGTAGCAGTCCAACAAGTAGCGCTTTTGTCCGCTGTTCTCTGTGCACTCTGTGCCTCTGTGGTGACCGCCGTTGCATTATCTTCGGACCAGATGCCCCTCCTCGACCCGACCTCAGAAGCCCCGATCCACTTCCAAGGCATCGCCGGCGCCGGAATGTCCGCGCTAGCCGAGCTCTGTCATCGCCGCGGGGCGAGCGTGACGGGCTGTGACCAGAACCCCGAAGGCGCCGCCGATCTGATCAGGCTCGGCATCGAAGTGCAGAAGGGCCACGACCCCGCGCACCTCGACGGGCACCGCGCGCTGGTGGTGTCGAGCGCGATCCCCAAGGACCATCCGGAAGTGCTGCGCGCGCGCTCTCTCGGCATAGAAGTCGTGCGCCGCGCCGAGGCACTCGCGGAGGCCACCGCCGGCGGCCTGCTGATCGGCGTCGCGGGCACGCACGGGAAGAGCACCACCACCGTGATGACCACCGAGGCGCTCGCCGCCGCCGGCAAGTCGCCCACCGGTGTGGTCGGCGCGCGCGTGACGGCCTGGGGTGGCAATCTCTCGCAGGGCGGGCACGAGGTGTTCGTGGTCGAGGCCGACGAGTACGACCGCTCGTTCCTCGCGCTGCACCCGACCGTCGCGGTCGTGACCAACGTCGAGGCCGATCACCTCGACATCTATCGCGACCTGCAGGACATCCACGACACCTTCTCGGAGTATGTGCGCCGCGCGCGCTTCGTGGTGCTCTGCGCCGACGACGCTGGCGCGAACGCGTTGCCCTCGCCGGCGACCGCCGAAGTCATCCGCTATGGCATCACGAGCCCCGACGCGCGGCTCGTCGCGCGCGACATTCGACACGCCGATGGACGCACGATCTTCAGCGTGCACGACGACGGCGCGCCTGTGGGCGAGGTGACGCTCGGCGTGCCAGGCCTGCACAACGTGCGCAACGCGCTGGCCGCGCTCGCGTGCGGGATCGGTCCGTGGGGGCTCAAGGTCGCCGACATGGCGCCGGGGCTCGCGCAGTGCGTGGGCGCCGAGCGACGCTTTCAGCGGATCGGCTCGGCCAAGGGCGTGCAGGTGGTGGATGACTACGCGCATCATCCCACCGAGCTCGCCGCGACGCTGGCCGCCGCGCGCGAAGCGTATCCGGGGCGCCGGATCGTCGTCGCCTTCCAGCCGCATCTCTTCTCGCGCACGCGCGACTTCGCGAACGAGTTCGGTCAGGCGCTCGCGCAGGCCGACGTGATCGCGCTCACCGACATCTACCCGGCGCGTGAGCAGCCCATGCCGGGCGTGACGAGCAAGCTCATCGCCGACGCAGCGGGCAAGGCCGGGCGTGCGCCCGCGTGGGAGGGACCGCGCTCGCAGGCGGCCGACGCGCTGGCGGAGCTGGTGCGCGAGGGTGACGTGGTGTTCACGGTCGGAGCGGGGGACATCACCAAGACGGGCCCCGAACTCCTGGCCCGGCTCTCCGCATGACGGCTCCGCAGGCCGGCCCCGAGGTGCCGCGCTGGAAGAAACGCGTGCGCCGCGTCGGCCAGCTCCTCGCGGCGGTCGCGTTGCTGAGCTCCCCCTGGTGGGGCCGCGCGATCCTCCAAGGCATGGACTTCTTCCGCGTCCGGCGCGTGGTGATCGAGGGCGCTCGTTACGCCTCCCCCGACGAAATCGTTTCGCGGTTGAGGGTCGACACCACCGCGTCCGTCTGGGACGACGTGTCGCCCCTCGTGGCGCGA
This sequence comes from Gemmatimonadota bacterium, assembly GCA_043748515.1. Taxonomy (GTDB): domain Bacteria; phylum Gemmatimonadota; class Gemmatimonadetes; order Gemmatimonadales; family Gemmatimonadaceae; genus Pseudogemmatithrix. The sequence continues at coordinate 3,994 of JAYTNC010000324.1, forward strand.
GTGAAGGAGCATCCCCAGGTGCGCGACGTGCGCGTCGGTCGGCGGCTCCCCGGT
>JAYTNC010000325.1:0-10518 GCA_043748515.1 Gemmatimonadota bacterium
CCGCGCCATGCCGCGCACGAGCGCCGAGTTGGCGTCGAGCGAGAAGGCCGCGCGCACCGACTCGCGGTACGGATCGAACACGGCCGTGTCGCTGAGGTAGTTGCCCTGGAAGAGCGAGTAGTCGACACCGAGGTCGAAGCCCGGCAGCAGGTCGGAGCGGAAGGTGTAGCCGAAGTTCGGCGTCGAGAATCCCGTCTTCCCCGTCACGCGCTGCCGCTCGAAGTCCCACGAGACGCTGGTGAACTGGAAGGTCGCGACCTTGATCTTCTCGCCGTCGGCGTCGGCGGAGTCGCCGGGCGCGCGCATCTTGGCCTCGATGTTCGTCGAGAGGCCGAAGATGACCTGGTTCTGCGCGAGTGCGCCCAGATAGCCGCCCGCCACCTGGTTGGTCGCCGCGAGGAACTCCACCGGCACCGTCGCCGCGGGCGAGAAGCCGTACGCGAGCGTCGGCGTGATCGCATGCCGGAAGCGCTGGATCCTTCCGAATCCCGGGTAGAGCCGGAAGACCGTGGGCGAGACGCTCAGGCCGTAGGAGATGCGCTTGGACTGCGTGACCCACTGCCCGTTGGAGAGATGCGTGCGGATCGCGAAGCCCTTGGGATCGACGTTGGCCGCGGTGACGCTCGGCGCCAGGTTCCAGGTGCCCTGGAAGAACTGCGGCAGCCCGACGCTCACGTCGAAGTCGAACGACGAGTCGAAGGTGCCGGCGTAGACGCGGTCGATCCGCGCCGAGGTGTCGGCGGCATCGCGGACCGTGATGATCTGCGGATAGTCGCGGATCACGTTGTTGAAGCGGATGCCGCTCTGCACCTGGAAGTCGAGGATCTTGAACGGCGTGGCGAGACTCAGGCTCGTGCTGCTCTGGTCGCGCTTGAGGCGCACCGAGTCGAGCCCGGCGCCGTTGTTGACGTAGCGGTAGGCGAAGTCGCCCGTGGCGTCGAGGTTGAGGCTCTGTTGCGTCGTGTACTGGAACGACGGCGTCATCAGGAACCAGTTGCCGAACTCCAGCGGCTTGGACGCGATGTTGAGCGACGGGAAGGTGCGGTCGACCTGGTCGCGGCCGGGATACTGGCGCTGCGTGCCGCCGAGGTTCACGGTGAACGGCCCCTGCGTACGGACGAGGTTGAGCTGCGACGCGATCGTCGCGATCGCCGCCATCGGGTTGATGATCGTCTGCCGCTGGACCTGCGTGCTCGTGACGTAGTTCAGGTTGGAGTTGATGCGCGTGCGCGAGGAGAACTCCTGCGCGTGCGACCAGCTCACGGCCGTGTTCCTGCTCCCGGTGCTGAGCGTGTTCTGCGAGAGCGCGAGACTCCCCGACATGAAGCGGTCGAGCCACCGGTAGCGCAGCTCGCCATTCAACCGCGTCCACCCCGGGTCGAGTTCGGTCGACCGCGCGCTCGAACGCCAGTCCATGCTCACCTGCGCGTCGATGTAATCGTTGAGCGCGAAGTAGTAGCCGAGGTTCTCCGCCGTGCGGCGGTACGTCGGGCTGTTGCGCACCAACTCGGCGAATCCGACCCTCGGCGTGAGGATCCCCGAGCGCCGTCCGGTCCGGATGTCCTGGAAGATGAACGGCAGCCACATCACCGGGACGTCCTGCACGTGGAGGATCACCGATCGCGCCACGAGCGTACGGCCGCTGATCCGCTTGAGCTCCTTCGCCATGAAGTGGTAGTGCGGCACCGAGTCGAGGCAGGAGGTGATCATGCCCTCGCGGCCGTAGAGCGTGCTCTCGTCGTTCGTGCTGTCGGAGGTGAAGGCCGCGCGGTGCGCCATCACCTTCCAGTCCTCGCCGGAGTTCGCCACGGTCGAGAAGTCGCGCGTGCGCCCCTCGCGGCGCTCGACGTCGTAGCTGAGTTCGCGGAGCCCGAGGACGTCGGCCGACTGGGTCGGGTCGCGCATGACGATCGTGTCGCCGTTGGCGCGGATGATCTTGAGGCTGTCGCTGTAGGCGATCGTGTCGGCGACGAGCATCGTCGAGTCGCGCTCGACCACGGCGCGCGCGCTGTCGGTGCCGGTGAGCGTCATCATGCGGCCGGTCGCCGAGAAGCCGACGACGTTCGCCTGATAGCGCACCACGGTGTAGCCGAGGCGCCCGAGCAGCGCGATCATCACGCTGTCGTCGGGCGCCCAGTCGACGAGCTTCGGTCGCGTCGCAGTCGTGTCGCGACCGCGCTGATTGAGCGTGTCGTCGGCGGTGACGCGGGTAAGCCTCGACTGATCCGTGGTCGTGCCGGTGCGCGGCGTGCGCGGTTGCGTGCGCGTGGGGACCGGCTGGCCCGGAGCCGGGTTCGGCGCGGGGATGGGCTTGACCGGGCGCTGCGCGAGTGCCGCGGTGGACGACAGGACGAGCGCGAACACCGCGACGCGCACCGCGACGAGCGCCGAGCGCCACGGCAGGCGCGCCCCGTGCGAGGCGATCACGCGGCCGCCTCGCCGAGGCTCTCGGCCGTGGCCCGCCGCTTCGCGCGGCGGTCGCGCGCCCGCTTCGTCAGCCACGAGACGATGATGCTCACCTCGTAGAGCCCGTAGAGCGGCAGCGCCATCACGAGCGTCATCGTGATGAGATCGCCCGGCGTGATGATCGCCGAGACGAGGACGCTGCCCACCATCGCATGCCGGCGCACCTTCGCCATCGCGGCGGGCGTCACCAGACCGAGCGCGGTGAGGGCCATCACGACGATCGGCAACTGCATGATGCCGCCGAACGCGAGGCAGATGGTCACCATGAAGGAGAAGTACTCCTTCGCCGTGATCATCATCCGCATCGACTCGGCCTGGAACGAGAACAGGACGTCGAGCATCACCGGGAGCACCCATCGCCATCCGATGAATACCCCGGAGGCGAACAGGAGGGTCGCGCCGAAGATCACGGGGAGGACGAGCTTCTTCTCGTGCTTGTGGAGCGCTGGCGAGAGGAACGCCCAGATCTGGTAGATGATCACCGGCGCCGAGAGCACTACGCCGATGCCGAACGCGATCTTGAGCCGGATCGTGACCGGATCGACCGGGTGCGTGTAGACCAGCTTGTGGTCCGGCAGGAGCGGCAGGATCGGCGCGGCGAAGTAGCCGATCACGTCGAGCGTGGGCCGCATGATGACCGCGAACGCGACCAGCATGGCGACGCCGAGCGCCCCGACCGCCCAGAGGAGCCGGTAGCGCAGCTCCTCCAGATGGTCGAGAAAGGGCATCTCACCCGATGGGCCGTTCGTCATCGCGCATCCAGGAGCCGGCGGGACCGGCGAAGGGGACTCAGGGCTTGCGCGTCCCGAGGAATCCCTCGGCGAGCAGGGCGGCGGCGGAGCGCGGATACCTATCCACGATCTGCTTGTAGAGGACCTGTGCGGCCTCCGTCTGGCCGGTCACGCGCAGAGCCGTTGCGCGTTTATAGAGCGCGGTCGGCGCCCGATCGGACTTGGGATGCCGCAGGACGACGAGCGCGTACACCGAGTCGGCGTTCGCACCGTTGCCCTCGTTCTCGTACGCCTGTCCGATGCCGAAAAGCGCGTCGGGGACGAGATCCGAGGAGGGGAACTGCGTGAGGATCTCGTTGAACGCGCCTCGCGCCGAACCCCAGCTGCCTCGGCGGAGCTGGTCCTGCGCCATCTGGTAGAACTGCGCCGGACCGGGGCCCGCAGGTGCCGCGCCGGCGACGGGAGGCTTGGTCGTATCCCTCGGTGCGACCGAGCGATCGGTCGCGTCGGCCTCGAGCTCGGCGCGCAGTTCCTGGATGCGCCGCGCAGATGCACCCACGCGTTCCTCCACGACGATCAGCTGCTGCCGGATCGCGACGAGGTCCTCGCGGACATCACCGCGGAGCCGCATGGTCGTCGCGTGCATGCTGCGCACGGTATCGGTCACCAGCGACAGGCTCCGCGAAATGCCGGCGAGCGTGGAATCGAGCGCGCGTTGGTTCGCCGCATCACGCGCGGCGGACTCGGCGAGCCCGGCCTGCATCTCTTGACGCGACGCCTGCAGGTCCGACTGCAGGACCCGCACGTCGTTGCGCGTCGCGAAGCACGCGCCGGTCGTCAGGATGACGACCGGCGCGAGCCACGCGCGACGGATCAGGAGTCCGCTCACGGAACGCGGATCGTCTCCCCACCGACGATGATCTCGAACTCATCGCGGCGGTTCTTCGCAAAGGCGTCCTCGTTCGTGCCCATCGCGGCCGGGCGCTCTTCGCCGAAGCCCACGACGTCGATCCGATCGGCCGGGATGCCCTGGTCGACGAGATAGCGCTTCGCCGAGGCGGCGCGGCGCTGGCTCAGCGCGATGTTGTACTCGTCCGAGCCGCGCTCGTCGGCATGGCCGGCGATGCGGATGCGGACGTTCGGGTTGGCACGGAGCAGCGGGAGCTTCGCGTCGAGCATGGCGCGCGAGTCGTCGCGGAGATCCGAGCGGTCGTAGTCGAAGTAGATCGCGGTCCCGAACGCGGCACGGGCAGCCTCGACCGCGGCACGGGCACGGGCTTCGGACTCGGCGCGGAGACGGGCAGCTTCGGCGTCGGCGCGGGCGCGAGCGTCAGCCTCGGCGCGGAGACGGGCGGCTTCGGCGTCGGCACGGGCCTTCGCTTCGGCGGCGCGGCGGGCCGCGTCGATCGAGTCCTGGTTCACGGTCGGGACGGGGGCGACCACGGGGGCCGGCTTCGCACAGGCCGCAGCCGAGACGGCGACGGTCGCGACGATCGCGAGAAGGAGAGCACGCTTGTTCATGGTGGGAACCTCAGTTTGGAGGGAACAGATGCGCGCCCGATCAGCGCGCGTTGGAGGATCGTGGCGACCAGGCCGCCATCCGCGAAGCCGGTCCGTGCGTCAGTTGCCGCAGACGCCCGGACTCGGTGTCCAGCACCCACAACTGCTTGCTGCCCGTGCGCGACGACGTGAAGACGATGTGGCGGGCATCGGGTGCCCACGACGGATCCTCGTTCACGCCTTCGATGGTATGCTGCTTCACCGCACGGTCCCGCAGTCCGATCGTCGCGATCTGGAACCGTCCTTCGATCTGCGACGAGAAGGCCACGTACCTGCCGTCCGGCGACCAGGCCGGGTCGGCGCGATAGAGTTGATCCCCGAATCCGGACGTCGTGAGGAGCTCGGGGTTCGCCCCATCGCTGTCCGTAATATATAACTCGTTGCGTCCCAACCTAGACGTCGTGAACGCGAGGCGGCGACCGTCCGGCGCGAAGGTCGGCTGGGAGTTCGTGGTCCCCCGCCCGACCGTGACGCGGTATGGTGCGGACGAGCCGTCCAGCGGCGTGCTGAAGAGGTCGGTCCCGTCGCTCCCGCTCGAGAAGACCAGCGTGCGGCCATCGGGCGAGAAGGTGGGGGCAGAGTTGGAACCTGGCTCCTGAACGAAGCGTCGCGCCGTCCCCCTGACGAGATCCCGGACCACCACGCGCGTCCCGTCATCGAGCATCTCGGTGTAGGCCACCGTCGTGCCGTTGGGATGCCAGACGGGCCCGAGCGCCGAGCCCACACCGCCGACCTGCTGCGGGCTCGCGCCGTCGGCGTCGACCTGCCAGAGCGTCCCGCCGCGCACGAAGAGCACGCGCGTGGCCGAGATGCCGGCCACGCCGGTGATCCACCGTTCCACCTCATCGCTCACTTCGTGCAGCGAACGGCGCCATTCGGCCGAGAGCGCGGGTGCGGCGACCACGAAGTCGCGCGTGTTCATGACGCGCCCTGCCCCGACCTCGTGCAGGACGACGTGGATCCCGCCGCCGGCGTTCAGGGTCAGTTGGAGGACGGCTGCGGCACCGAGCCGCGCGTAGAGCGGATAGTTGAGCTTGCCGGTCGGCGGCGCACCGGAGTCCGGGGCGATGACGCTCACCCGGTCGCCGAAGTCGATGTCGCGCGTGATGATCGCGCGGATCGAGTCGGCGTGCTGGCCACGCATGGGGAGCACGTAGAGGCCCGGGCGCGTGCCGGCCGAGTACAGCAGGCCGATCCGGACGCCCTGAGCGGGCTCCTGCGACCGGACTTGGGCGGGAACGAACGCAGCGAGTACGAGCGCCGCGGCGCCGATCGAGAGAAGTCGCAAGTTGCGGGGATTTGTCTGTGATTGACGCACGTTCATCGCATGCGGGCCGGATCGAAGCTGAAGGAGATCGGGAGGATGTCGTCGCCGAAGCCCGCTGGAAGCGCCCCGAAAGCCGCTTTCGCTGCTTCCACGGCACCCTCGGCCTCGAGGTCGAAGGCGTAGTTCCCACTGCGCGTCACGAACCGGAAACCGGTCACGCTGCCGTCACGCCGGATGAGGAAGAACACCTCGGCCTTGAGAGCGCCGGGGTTGCGCGGTTTGAAGTTGATCGCGATCTGCCGAACGATGTTGGTCAGGTACCCTGGGAACGGGAATTCGATCCCCTCCGTGCGCACCGTCGCGACATCCGTTCCGGCACCGCCGACCTCACCGCCACCGGCGGTCGGCGCCTTGCTGAGATCGGTGCGGGCGGGCGCCTTGGTGATGTTGGTCGTCGCGCGCGTCGCGGCCTTCGCCGCCTTCGAGGGCGGCTTGATCGGCGCGACCTTCTCGGCGGCGTTCGTCTCTGCTTTCGGCGGCGCCTTCGTCTCGGTCGGCGGGGTCGCGGGCGCGGTCTCGCGCACGACGCCCGCCGCGCGTTCGCCCGGCGGCGCCGCGATGAGATCGACACGGTACATCGGCGGCATGGCGACCGCGCCGGTGCTCCGCCAGAGCGCGAATGCGGCGATCGCGGCGCCGTGCAACAGGACCGAGACCGTGAGCGGACCGCCGAGCCCTGGAGGGCGGCGGACAGCCGTGCTCACCGCGCGATCTCTTCAGGCTCGGTCACGAGCCCGATGTTGCCGATGCCGGCGCCGCGCATGATCGCGAGCACCTCGACCACGCGGCCGTAGTCGGCGCGCCGGTCGGCGCGGAGGTAGACGCCGTCGCGCCCCGCCTGCGCGGCGAGTCCGCGGATCGAGCCGCGGAACTCGGAGAGCGAGAGCGCGTCCTCGTCCACGAAGATCCGGCCGTCGCGCGTGACGGAGATGACGAGCGAACTCTTGGCGTTGAGCGGCCGTGCCTCTGCGCGCGGCAGCGACACGTCGACGCCGCCGGTCATCATCGGCGCGGTGATCATGAAGATGATCATCAGGAGCATCATCACGTCGATCAGCGACACGACGTTGATCTCCGCGTTCAACGGGGTGCGTTCCCCGCGGCCGCGGCGGCGCACCTAGATCCGCCCCTCGCGCGCCATCAGCGCGATGACCTCGGAGCCGAAGCCGTCGAGTTCGCCGTCGAGCCGGTTGAGCCGCGCGGCGTAGAGGTTGTAGCCGAAGTACGCGGGGATCGCGACCGCGAGCGCGACCGCGGTCGCGATGAGCGCCTCGGCCACGCCGGGCGCGACCGCCGCGAGATTGCCCGAGCCGCCGCGCGCCACGCCGAGGAAGGCGGTGATCACGCCGATCACGGTGCCCATGAGCCCCAGCAGCGGGCTCACCGAACCGACCATCGCGAGGAACGGGATGTAGGTGCCGAGCGCGTCGCGTTCGCTGTTGGTCTCGCTGTCGAGCACGAGGCGCAGCGCCTGCACCTGCGACGCCGAGAGCGTCGAGGGCGCGCCGCTGCCGTCGCTGACCGTGCGCGTCTCGGTGAGGAACTGCAGTGCGCGCTGCAGCACGCGCGTGTGCGCGCTCGGCGTCGACCGCTTGGCGAGCGAGGCGACCTCGTCGAGCCGGTTGCAGCGGTGGAAGTCGGCCATGAACTTCGCGGCCGCCTTCTCGGTCTTCCGGAAGGTGCCCCACTTGGAGATCATCACCGCCCACGACGTGAGCGAGAGGACGGCGAGCACCACGAGCACGGCCTTGCTGAACAGGGTCGCGGAGAGGACGAGCTCGAAGACGGTCGACGGGACGGCGGCGGAGAGTTGCAGGAACATCAGCGGGAGGCGAACCAGTCGTAGGTGCGGCGGAGCCCCTCTTGCAGGGACACCTGGGGGATCCAGCCGAGTCCCGCCTTGGCCTTCTCATTACTCACGCTGGAGCGGCGCTGTTCCCCGGCGCGCGCCGGCGCGTGCTGCAGCGGGACGTCCTTCCCCGCGGCGCTCATCAGCGTCTTCGCGAGGTCGATGACCGACGTCTCCACCTGCGTGCCGAGGTTGAACGCGCGCGCGTCGACCCTGCCCGCCGGGAGGCCGGCGTGGTTCGCCGCGAGCACATGCGCGCGGGCGACGTCGCCGACGAAGACGTAGTCGCGCGTCTGTCCGCCGTCGCCGAACACCGTCAGCGTCTTGCCGTCGATGACGCGCTGGCAGAAGATCGCGACCACGCCGGCCTCGCCGTGCGGGTCCTGGCGCGGCCCATAGACGTTCGCGAAGCGGAGGGCGATGTAGTCGAGCCCGTGGACGCGCGCGTAGTACGCGAGATAGAGCTCGGTCGCGAACTTGGCGATGCCGTACGGCGACTCCGGATCCTTCGCGTAGTCCTCGAGGTTGGGCGGCTGCACGAAGTCGCCGTAGACCGCACCGCCGGTGGACGCGAAGATCATGCGCGTCCTGCGTCCGGTCGCGTGCACGGCCTGCATGAGGTTCACCGAGCCGCCGATGTTGACGTCGACGTCGTACGCCGGGTCGGTCACGCTCTTGCGCACGTCGATCTGCGCCGCGAGGTGGCAGACGACGTCGAACGCTCCGTCTCGGATGCAGGCGGCGGCCTCGGGCGACCGGATGTCCGCTTCGACGAAGGCCGCGGTCGCGGGGACCTGCGCGCGCTTGCCGCTCGAGAGGTTGTCCAGCACGGTCACGGACCAGCCGTCCGCGAGGAAAGCATCGGCAACGGTGGAGCCGATGAATCCGGCCCCACCGGTGATGAGCACACGTCGTTGGGTCATCTCAGGAAGTTAAGAGTCCGTCCCTGCGGAACGAAGTGCTCAGGGCATCTTCGCGGTGACGCGGCCGGCCATGCCGGGCTTCACGACACCTTCGGTCTGCCCGATGAGGATCGCGCTTGCGCCCCACGTGGTCACGCGCGTCACCTGCAGCACGGCCACTTCACCCGGCGGGAGCGGGACGCCGTTCGCGTCGATTCCCGGCTCCGCCTGCAGCGTGATCTGGTCGCCCGACACGAGTCCGTCGGCGGCGCCCGCCGCGAGGATCATGTGCTGGCCGAGCGACGGCACCAGCGGCTCGTTGTACAGCCAGAGCACGTTGGTGCGCAGGCCGAACTCGACGCGCGCCGGCGGGCCGGCGAGCATGCCGGTGGTGTCCGACGGGATGAGTCCGTGCCCTTCGATCACGTCCTCGTACTTGTTGAGCAGCAGCGCCTCGGCGATGCCGTTCTGCGGCGCCGAGAGGAGCTTGAAGACGCCGGTCGGGATCACGATGCGGCCTTCGCCTTCGATGGTCGGGCCGTAGCGGAAGGAGACGTAGCGCTCATCGGGCGCGCCGGCCGAACCGGCGGGGACCTTGATGTAGACGCGCTCATAGATCTGCACGGGACGCTTGTAGCGCGCGTCAGCGGCCGACTGCGCGCCGACTGAAGTGCCGACCTCGCCGGTGCCGGTCAGGCCGGCTGCGTCCCAGAGGAACGGCGCGCGCGCGTAGTCGCCAGCGCGGACCGTCGTCGGGCGGTCGCGCAGCACGACCCTCTCGCGCTCGCCGCGCACGACCCTGAAGCGATCGGGATTGAAGATGGTCATCGACGGCGGCGCGCCCGTATTCTGCTGTGCGCCGACGCCCTGCGTCGCGCCCGGCACCGGCGCACCGATCGCGTCGGCCGGCGTGCCGGGCGATGCGACCGGATCGCCCGTGATCACGAGCACCTGGTCGGGGTAGATGAGATCGGGGTCCTGCACCGTCACAATGTTGCGTCGGTAGATCTCGGGCCACCGGAAGGGGTCACCCAGATACTGCTGGGCGATATCCCACAGCGTGTCACCCTTCTTCACCGTGTGAGTCTGGGTGGTCCCCTGCGCGAGCCCCGGGAGGGGCGACAGGGCAAGGCCGGCCAGGACGATCGTCGAGACGATGCGGGAGCGTGACATGGGAGCGGTGGCAGGAGATGGACTGCGGACGCTGTGACGCCCCGACACGGCAGCGCCGCAGGCGGGGTCTCGGGAAGTGACGACCGAAGCCGGGCCGGGGAAACGCCCCGCCGCCCCAGATTATCGCCCGCGCGGTCCGGGCGCCAATATTGGCGGGGTACGCCTCCCGCATCGAGGACGACCGTGACCGGAACCCGCCACCCGCTCCGTCTCGCCGTGGCCGTGCTGACCCTGCTGTTGGCTGCAGCGCTCGAGGCGCAGCGCCCGGGCACCGCGCTCCTCATCGGCCGCGTCACCGTCGACTCCACGAACCAGGCGATCCCCGGCGCGGAGGTCTCGATCCCGTCCCTCAGCCTGAGGACCACGACCGACTCCCTCGGCCATTTCCGGCTCGAGGGTGTCGCACCCGGCCGGCGCGGCCTGCGCGTGAACAAGCTCGGCTACGCCCCGATGCGGACCGCAGTGGAGTTCTCGTCCGGCGACACGGTCGAGATGGAGATCGGCATGAGC
>JAYTNC010000326.1:0-1777 GCA_043748515.1 Gemmatimonadota bacterium
GTGCGCTCATGCATCGCCGCCGGCACCGCATGCCGCAGTCGCCGCGCCTCACGGATCGCGGAGTCGCCCTCGAAGACGCGCACCTCGGCGTCGCTCGCGCCATGGCGCTCCGCGAGTTCGAGCCAGGCGTCGATCTCGAGCTCGCCCTCGGTGCAGTCCTCGGCGTAGATCATCACCTGGCCGTCGGAGCCCCACGATGCGGATGCGCCGCCATTCGCGCCGCCATTCGCGCCGCCATTCGCGCCGCCATTCGCACCGCGATCAGCGTCACCGCGCGCGATCCGGAACGCCTCGGCGTCGAAGTACTCGAGGCACCGCGGCACGATCACCTGCGACGCGCGCGCGTCTCGCACGAAGGCCACCGCGTCGGTGAGCGTGGGGAACGGGATCCCGAGCCCGGTCTCGCGCGTCGGCCGCGACCTGAGCGCCAGCTCCGCCGCGACGACCACGCCGAGCGTCCCTTCGCTGCCCACGAACCAGTCGACGAGATCGTGCGTGGGCGCGTAACCGACGGTGTTCTTCTCGACGCGCGGCCGCCGGAACTCGCGCACGGAGCCGTCGGCGAGCACCACGGTGAGCGCGCGCACATGTGGTCGCGTGGCGCCGTAGAGCAGCGTGCGGGGTCCGGAGGCGTTGCACGCGATCGCGCCGCCCATCGTGCAGGTCTCGTCGCTCGTGGGATCGGGCGTGAAGAAGAGTCCCTCGCCCGCGACCTGATGATTCAGTGCGCCGAGCAGCAGGCCCGGCTCCACGCGCGCCGTGCCGCGCGCCGCGTCGACGTCGAGCACGCGGTCCATCGCGCGGAGCGAGAGCAGCATCCCGCGCGCGGCGAGCGAAGCGCCGGTGGTGCTCGTCTGCGCGCCCGCGGGCGTGATCGCCGTGCCGGTCGAGGCGGTCTCCCGCACGATCTCCACGACCTCGTCGAGCGAGACGGGGCGGGCGAGCGACTCGGGCACGTACCGGAGCCCCGACGCGTCGCGCGCGTAGCCCTCGAGCACCGCCGGGTCGCGGACGACCGCCGTCACGCGTCGCCGAACTGCACGATCGTCGCGGTGAGCACGTCGGGCAGGCGCAACAGCACCTGACGCACCTCGTTCCCCACCGGGCCGTCGACGGCGATCACCGCAAGCGCCTCGCCACCTTGCGCGACGCGCGCCTGATGGTACTCGGCGATGTTCACGTGCGCGTCGCCGAGCGCGGTGCCGACGCGTCCGATCACGCCGGGGACGTCGTGGTTGGTGATGATGATGATCGGGCTGCGCAGCGCGACGTCCACGTGGTAAGGGCCGATGCGCGTGAGTCGCGGCGGCCCGTCGATCGGCGCGATGCCGCCGACGCGCAGTTCGTCATCGCCGGCGCGGATGCGCACCTCGATCGCGCGCGGGTGCGGCGGTACGCCGCCCTCGGAGACGGCGAGCTCGATGCCGCGCGCGGCGGCGACGCCGCGCGCGTTGATGAGGTTGAGCCGGTCCTGCTCGACCGCGCCCTCGAGCGCGCCGGCGGCGGCGGCCGAGAGGAGCACGCGGCGCGCCGGCGCGAACTCGGGGCCGACCTTGATCGTGACGCCGTCGATCGCGCGGCTGCCGCGGTCGGCGAGGCGCGCCCGCGCGAGGCTCGCGATGCGGCGCGTGGCGACGAGCGCCGGCTGCACCGCGCGCCAATCCTCCGGCCCGCCCCCCACGTTGATCGATCGCGAGAGCTCGCCCTCGAGCAGGGCGTCCCGCACCGACACGCAGACGTCGACTGCGACGTTGCGCTGGGCCTCGGTCGTCGAGGC
>JAYTNC010000327.1:0-7248 GCA_043748515.1 Gemmatimonadota bacterium
TGTCACTGGCATGCTGTCACAGGTGATCCCGAATCATGAGCGCGGGTTGTACATGGGGGTGCAGCAGACGTTCGGTGGCGTGGCGCGCGTGATCGGGCCGATCTGGGCGGGGTTCGCGTTCGATTATCTGGGGAAGAGCGTGCCGTTCTATACGGGGGCCGCGTTGGCGGCGGCGACGATCTGGCTCGGGGTGGGGATCGAGGAGCACATTCCGGGGCATCCGGTCATCGCGAAGAGCGCTTCGACCTGAGCTTCGGAAGCGTGACCGCAATGACCGGCATCCACTGCGGCATGGCGCGTCTCATGAACTCATCGAACATCGGCACCGTGAACGCGGTGTCACCATGCGCAGGACTCCAGATCATGCCCTTCTTGATCAGCCCGCTGCGCAGCGGTCCCATATTCTCGACCGAGTTGCCCAGCTTCTCCGCTATCGCACCGGAGCGATGCGGCCCTGGTCCGAGCTCGGCCATCGCTCGCAGGTAGTCCTGCTCTCGCGGTGTGAGCCGGTCGAAACGCACCCTGAAGAAGTTCTTGTCCAGAGCTGCGGTCGCTGCTTGGCTTGCCGCTACGACATCGGCCTTCGTTATCGGTGAGCTCGGCGCTGCGTTCCAGGTGTGCTTGCCCCACTCTTGAATGAAGTACGGATAGCCTCTCGTGATCCCGACGATGTGGTTGAGCGCCGCCGCTTCTATCTCCGCCCCCTCGGCGCGAATGGGTTCATGGATCGCCGTTCTGGCCGCGTCCGGATCCAGCGGCCCCACCGCCGGGTAGTCGAAGAGGCGCTCGGCATAGGACTTCGCATCACCTGCGAGCGCAGCGACCTGCGGCAGGCCGGCGCCGAAGAGCACGACGGGGAGGCCCTTTTGCGAGATGCGATGCATCGCAACAATGAGGCCTCGAAGGTCCACGTCGCTGAGGTACTGCACCTCATCCAAGAATATCGCGACGCATTTCTCCGCGGCTTTCGCTGCGTTACCGATCGCAAGCAGCAGTTCAGGAAGATCCAGTTCGAGGTTGCCGCTATCGGCTGCGGTCGCCTCGGCCACTCCTACCTCGACCGCCCCTATCGAGACCTTGAATGCGCTGGCGAATCCTCGAAGCGCGCCCATCGCCTTCGCGGCGAGATCCTTCGCCTTCTCGATCCTGCTGAGTTGCACCAAGACCGCCTTGAGCGCGGGCGCGAGATACTCCGCCAGCCGCTGGCCTTCCGGTGCCTCCAGCTGAACCACGAGATAGCCATCCTGCTCGGCGATGTCGCTCAGTCTGTTCAAGAGGACGGTCTTCCCGACGCCACGGAGTCCGAGCAGCATCTGGCTCTTCTCCGGGCGGCCGAGGCGAATTCGCGTCAAGGCAATCCTGGCTGATTGTACGATCTCGTCTCGCCCAGCCAGCTCCGGGGGCGGGGCTCCGGCGCCGGGCGAGAAGGGGTTGTGATGCGGGTCCAAGTGTCGCCTCGTTTTGGTTAACCTATCTATATCTTATGATACTTATTGCACTATCGCAATCGACAGGACTGGCGTTCAGATATTGAAGGATCTGTTCTGATATTACCAATCTATCGCATTCTTATATTGACAGCCGTACGAACCAATGCGTGACCTGGAATAGGTCGCGGAGGGAACCAGCCGGCGATTCCGAGGCGATCAAGTCGCGCGTTCCGATGCCCAGAGGCGGCTCACCCACCATGCAACCGCGCTCTCAACGCGTATCTTCTGCCACACTCAACGCTCCGGGCCCCGGCTCAGCTTGCCCCATTCCCCGCATCCCCGCATGCCGGCCCCCACTCCCCACCTCGCATCCGCCCTCGCCGACCGCTACCGCCTCGACCGCGAACTCGGCGCCGGCGGCATGGCCACGGTCTATCTCGCGCACGACCTCAAGCACGACCGCCCGGTCGCCATCAAGGTCCTCCGCCCCGACCTCGCACGCTCGCTCGCCGGCGACCGCTTCCTGCGCGAGATCGCGATCACCGCGCGCCTGAATCACCCGCACATCCTCGCCCTGCTCGACTCCGGCACCGCCGCGAACGGCGAGATCCTCTACTACGTCATGCCGGTCGCCACCGGCCAATCACTGCGCGACCGCCTCAGCGCTTGCGGCGCACTCTCCCAGCCCGACGCCCTCCGCATCGCCTGCGACGCCGTCGAAGCTCTCGTGCACGCGCACGCCTTCGGCGTCGTGCACCGCGACATCAAGCCCGACAACATCCTCCTCTCCGAAGGCCACGCGATCGTCGTCGACTTCGGCATCGCGAAGGCAGTGGGCTCCGCGCGCGAGACACAGGCGCTGACCACCGAAGGCACCTCGCTCGGGACGCCGGCCTATATGGCGCCGGAGCAGGCCGTCGGTGAGACCGACATCGACCATCGCGCCGACATCTACGCCATCGGCGCGGTGCTCTACGAGATGATCACCGGCGTGCCGCCGTTCACGGGCACGTTCCAGCAGGTCGTGATGGCGAAGATGGCGAAGGACGCGCCGTCGCTCGCGGCGAGCCTACCCTCGGCACCACCCGCATTCACACGGCTGGTGGCCCGCTGCCTCGCGCGCGATCCCGCGCAGCGGCCGCAGACGGCGGAGTCGCTGCTCACCGAGCTGCGCGCACTCGCCCAGCCAGAGGCCACGAGCCAGCGGCGCCTCACGCGGACCATGGCACTCGCCACGACGGCCGCGCTCGTGAGTGTCGTGCTGCTCGGCGTCTTCGTCGTTCGCGATCGCCGCGCGCGTTGGGTGCACGACACCGCACTGCCGGAGATCGCCCGACTCGTGGACGCCGACCAACTCGACTCGGCATTCGCACTCGCGGAACGCGCCGAGTCGCGCGCGCCCGGTGACTCGGCGCTGGCGGCGGTATGGAGAGAGATCGCACTGACGCAGACCTTCGTCAGCGACCCGGTCGGCGCCACCGTCACGCGCGCCGCGGTGAACGACACCACGCGCTGGACCGCCGTCGGCACAACGCCGACCGGACCAGTAAGAATCCCGCGCAACGCCTGGTTCTATCGCTACTCGCTCGCCGGCCATCGCCCCGTGACGATCATGGGCGCGCGGCTCGGCGGGAGCTACGCGCCCATCCCGAGCCCCATTCCGCTGCAGAAGGTGAGCGATCCCGATTCCAACATGGTGCTGCTCCGCGGGAGTGGCCTTGTCGGGACTCTCTACGGTGTCTCGGCAGGCGAGCCGCTCGAGCTTTCCGATTTCCTGATGGACAAGCTCGAGGTCACCAACAGGCACTACAAGGCGTTCGTCGACGCAGGCGGCTATGCGGAGGCACGTTGGTGGGACTCGACCATCGTCCGCGACGGCCGAGCGGTCTCGTGGCGTGACGCGATGGCGCGGTTCACCGACGAGACCGGGCGGCCCGGCCCCGCCGCATGGGAAGGCTCCGCGCCCAAGCCGGGCACGGAGGATCTCCCCGTGGGCGGCGTGAGCTGGTACGAAGCGCGTGCGTACGCGCGCTTCGTCGGCAGGGACCTGCCGACGGTGCTCGAGTGGAATGCGGCGGCGATCCCCGAAGCGGCGCGCTGGGTGGTGCCCAACGGACGCTACAACGCCGACGGTCCGGTGCGCGGCGGTGCGGCCGGTGGCGTGAGTCCGCGCGGTATCTACGACATGGCGGGGAACGTGCGCGAATGGGCGGCCAACGCGCGCGAGCCCGGCACCCGTTTCATCCTCGGCGGCGGATGGTCAGACCCCGCCTACCTCTTCTCCGAAGCCTACACCGCGCCCGAGTTCGATCGCTCGGCGATCAACGGCATCCGACTCGTGCGCCGAGTGGCCAGTGCGCCCGATCTCGCGCGCGCGCTGGCCCCGATCCCGCGCAGCGCGCGTGACGTGGTGCGCGCGAAGCCGGTGGACGACGCCACCTTCCGCGGCTTCCTCGCGCTCTACGACTACGATCGCACTCCGCTCAACGCGCAGGTGACTGCGCGCGACAGCACGAACGCCGATTGGATCCGCGAGGACGTCGCATTCGACGTCCCCGGCGACGGCCCGCGCATGACGGCCGTGATGTTCCTGCCCAAGCGCGCGAAGCCGCCTTACCAGACCATCGTGCTCTGGCCGGCCTCGGATGCCTTCGTGATGCGCGACACGCGCAGGCTCTCCATGAGCTACGTGGACTTCCTCGTGCGCAGCGGACGCGCGGTCGTGTACCCGATCTACGAACACACCTACGGACGCGGCACGAGCATGTCCGGAGACTCGCCGTCGGCGACGATCGAGCACCGCGATCAGATGCTGCGGTGGATCACGGAGATGCGACGCTCGGTCGACTACGCGTTCACGCGCGCGGATGTCGACACCACGCGCCTGGCCTATGTGGGCACGAGCTGGGGCGCGCGCATCGGCGGCACCGCGCTCGCGGTCGAGCCGCGCATCCGCACCGCGATCCTCAACGTGCCGGGATTCAACGCGGCGGCGGTGCGGCCGGAGGAGGACCCGGTGAACTTCCTGCCGCGCGTGCGGATCCCGGTGCTCATGCTCAGCGGCCGGTATGACAGCGTCTTCCCGTACGAATCATCGCAGGTGCCGTTCTACAGGCTGCTCGGTTCACCGGCGGGCCAGAAGAGGCAGGTGATGTTCGAGGGTGGGCACTTCCTCCCGCGGCCCATGTGGGTCGCGGAGTCGACGAAGTGGCTCGACGAGCGGTTCGGGCCGGTGGATCGGTCGAAGTGAAGCCCCTGCTCGGCATCGTCCTCGCGCTCGTTCTCGGTGCGGTCGCGGACTTCCCGGCGCCGAGGTGGGCATTCCCGACGACGCTACCGGCCCCGCCCGACCCCGACAGCACGCGCCTGCACCGCATCCCGGGCTCCGACCGCCGCTTCACGCAGAAGCAGGCCTTCGACCGCAACGCGCCGGTCGATTGGTTCCCCGACTCGCATCCCGCGGCGCCGCGATCAGTGATGTTCGGCCGGCGGCCGGCGGCGTGGGCCTGCGGCTTCTGTCATCTCCACGACGGCGCCGGTCGCCCGGAGAACGCGGTGCTTGCCGGATTGCCCGCCGAGTACATCGTGCGGCAGGTGCACGCCATCCGCGACGGGACGCGGCGCTCGGCGAATCCGCGTTCGCCGATGACGAGCATGCACATGCAGGCGAAGCTCTACACCGACGCCGAGGTCGCGGAGGCGGCGGCGTACTTCTCGCGGCTCGCGCTCGCGCGACGCAACCGCATCGTCGAGAGCGACTCCGTGCCTCGGCATCGCGTCGCGGGAGTGATCTATGCGCGAGCGGGCACGAGGCAGGTGCCGATCGCAGGACGGCTGATCGAGATGCCCGACGACTTCGAGCGGCACGCACTGCACGACCCGACGGTGCGATACACGACCTACGTGCCGACGGGCAGTCTCGCGCTTGGCAAGCGCCTTGTGGTGCAGGGACCGGCGGGTATCGCGACGGCCGGCGCGACCTGCCATGGCGCGGCCCTGCTCGGGATGGGCGCGATCCCGCCGATCGCGGGGCGGTCGCCGCAGTACGTCCTTCGGCAGTTGATCAGCCTGCGCACCGGGGCGCGTGCGGACAGCGGGAGCGCGCCGATGATGGCGGTGGTGCAGGCGCTCACGCTGCCGCAGATGGTCGCGATCTCAGCTTATGTGGGGTCGCTCGAGCCGCGTTGAACGAGAACGACTGTCAGACCCTCGGCGTAGTGTGGAGCTCCACGGAACACCTCCACTTCTCCTTACGCCGAGCCTTCAGTGAACTTGCTTCGCCGCATCAGTTTGACCGCCCTGCTTCTGCCAGTCTTCGGCTGCGCCACGATCCTGGGTGGAGGAAGCTCGCAGGCGCTCGGCATCTCGTCGGACCCCGTGGGAGCGCGCTTCGCGATCAAGTCGTCCAGCGGATTGCAGATGGCCGCCGGGAACGCACCGCAAACGGTGACCCTGCCGCGGAAGAACGAGTACCAGATCGAGTTCACGGCTCCCGGCTATCAGACGCAGTCCGCTGCGCTCACCAAAGGAGTGAACGGCTGGATCTGGGGCAACCTGATGGTCGGCTGGGTCCTCGGGTTCGCAATCGACTTCATCAGCGGTTCCGCGTACAAGCTCGAGCCGGCTCAGGTGCAGATCGCGATGGTGCGCGCATCGGATGAGGCTGGCGTGACGCAGTTGTTCGGCGTCGTGAGGCAGTTGGCTGCCGATGGCGCGGTCATCTCCGAACAGAAGGTCTTGATGGTTCCTGTTCAGTAACAGCACGACGCACTCGGCATTCTGCAAGAGTCGGCACTGCATCCTTTCTCTCACCTACCCGCCGATGAAGCTGGCCACTTGGAATGTCGAGCGTCCCGTCGCTGCTCGCCGTCGCGTTGCAATTCGCGCTGAGATCGACAAGGTCGGTGCGGATCTCCTGGTCCTGACCGAGGCACATGACGGGCTGCCTACCAGCTACGCACACGCCGTCTCGTCCGCGCCGGGGCGCGATTCGAATCAGAAGGCCAGACATCGCTGGGTGACGATCTGCTCGCACTCGAGACTCGAGCGGATCCACACTACAGACAAGCAGCGCACCGCGGCAGCGCGTGTCTTCCCGAACACCAGCGATCCATTCATCGTCTTCGGGACGGTCCTCCCATGGCTCGGGAGCACGTGGGAAGACTTCCCGAGCGCCGGCGGGGTAGCGTTTCAGAAGGCGCTCGACGTTCAGGCGGCCGACTGGCGGCGTATCAAGACCGACCACTTGCGCGACGAGTTCTTCATCCTGGGCGACCTCAATCAGGATCTGGTGAGCCCGCGATACTACGGCTCGCGTGCGAACCGCACCGCGCTCGAAACGGCGCTGTCGGACGCGGGGATGGTGGTCCTGACAGGAGGGACGAACGATCCAGTGCGCCGCGATTCCCCGCCCCACGCCTCGATCGATCATATCTGCGCTCGGAGCGACTCCGCGTGGCGCGCCGAGGCTCCGATGAGATGGCCCTCCGAGTCCGATCCGGTGAAGGGTCTGTCCGACCACTTCGGCATTTCGGTCGAACTCGTGAGGTGATCTATCGCAGGTACCCGGGCGCGAGCGTCACACGACAGGAGCCTCAGCGGAGCCGCGGGATTTGTGATCACCTATCGGCCCGCTCCCCGCGCGGAGCCCCTCCCTGGCCGTGCACCGCGCCCCAGGGCTGGCTGACCACCCGCGCCGCCCCTAACTTCGCGCAGCACTCCGCCCGCCTCCCGCGCCCCGCCGCACTTGTCCGAGCAGCTCCGGAACCAGCTCCAGGCCACCCTCAGCGGTACCTACACGCTCGAGCGCGAACTCGGC
>JAYTNC010000328.1:0-4306 GCA_043748515.1 Gemmatimonadota bacterium
TCGGTCGCCTGGAACTGCAGGCCGGCCGCGAGGACCATGATGTCGTCCCACCCGAAGCCCTTCACCGAGCCGTCGGCGTTGTAGCCCTTCGCCTCGAAGCCTTCAGTGCTCGAGTAGGTGACGTACTTCGCGTCGAGTCCGAGGTCGAGCCGATCGCTCGGCGACCAGGCCAGGCCGGCGCCGTAGATCGCCGGGACGTCCATGCGGAACGTCACGGTGCGCGCGGCGCCGTAGTTCGGGAGGTTCGGGTTCGCGTGCGTCATCTGGAACTCGAAGTCGCTGAACATCTGCGGTGAGGTATAGGCCAGGCCGAGCGTCATCGAAGGCGACAACTCGTACTGCAGGCCGGCCTGGAAGCCGAAACCGAAGACTGCGTCGGCCGCGGAGGCGGACGGGTAATACGAGCGGTCGTCGAGCGTACCCGGCGTGAGGTCCGGGCCCGGATCGTAGTCGGGCGCCGCGATCGGCATCGGCGACACCGCGAGCGACGACCAGTCGATGTTCGCCGCGAAGCCGATGCTCAGCTTGTCGGTCGCGTTCCACGCCACCGCGGGCGAGATCTTCATGAGCTGGAAGTTCGAATAGACCTGCCCGAAGCCGTTCGGCGCGGGCATGAGGATCGGGTTGGTCGGATCGGCCGCGTAGTTCACGCCGAAGCCGCCGATGCCGAGGCCCGAGAGACCGATCACCACGCCGTTGGAGAGCTTGGTGGTGAAACCGAAGGCCGGGATCGGCGTCCAGTCGGCGTCGCTGGTGGTCGAGCCACTCATCGGCCCGTACGTCGAGGTCACCGTGCGCTCGGGCTTCATGAGCTCGAAGCCCATCTCGAGGTTGGTGCCGTCGAACGAGGCGAGACCGGCGGGATTATGGAAGAACGAGCCGAGGAGGCTGGCGTTGGACGCGACGCCGATGCCGCCCACGGCGGAGTTCACGGCGCCGACGCCGTGCAGGAGATGTCCGTCCGTCGCGCGCGCCGCTTGCGGCGCGAGGAGGACGACTGTGGCCACAAGGGCCTTGGACCAGGTGCTACGCATGGAGCGAGACCTCCGGACTGTTGGGGAGAAGTGATCGTGCGTGTTGAACAGCGGGTGAGACAGACTTGGATTCATCGCGCCTCCTTGACTCGCGCGATGGCGCGATCGAGTGCCGCGGAGAGCGCGGCGTCCACGGGGAAGGCGCGGTCGAATGCGGCGCGCGTGGACTCGCCGGCGGCTGGGCGCGCACCGGAGCCGGTGTTGGCACTCGCGCCGGCCGACTGGCGCAGCCAGAAGGCGCGATACGCCTCGGCCTGCGCCGGCGACCGCGCGTCGAGCAGTGCCGCGCCGCAGCGCACCGCCGCGATGCTCGCGCGGCGCGATGCGGCGGGATCGCCCACGGCGAAGCCGCGAGCCGCGCTCGTCGCGCGACTCACGGCGGGGAAGCAGATCTCGCGCACGAAGGCGTGGAGCGGTGCCAGCGGGTCGGCGTCGCCATCGAAGCTGCCGACGGCGACGAGGTTGTCGGCGCGGTCCTGCGTGCCGGCGAAGAGCCGCCCCTCGGGGCCAATGGCGGGCACCACCAACAGGCGGCCGCGATCGAGCCGCTCGAGTGCGAGCCAGGGCGCGAGCGCCGGCACGACGACCGAGTCGAGCGCGCGCTGCAGCACGGCGAGCTTCTCCGGCGCGGGCGCGGCCGCTCGGCGCGTTTCGAGGGCCGCGGCGAGTGCCGGCAGGTGTGCGCGACGGTCGCGCGCGGCGAGTGACTGCGTGAGCGCGCCGACCAGCAGCGTCGCGCGCGGAGAGACGCTGGCCGATCCGGCGCCCGCACCGCTCGGCGGCGCGCCAACCGCGGTCGAGTCCGCTGCGGCGCGCACGGCGGCGGCCAGTGCGGCGCGGTCGGCCGACGGGTGATAGAGCGGAACGAAGTGCAGGACCTCGTGACCGCTCACGGCCGCGAGCGCGCGGCCCTGCGCGGCGTCGGTGGCCGGAGCGCCTGCGGTCGCACGCGTGAGCGGGAAGGCGCCGTCGCCGGCGAGTCGCAGATCGGCGAGCACCGCGTACCAGGACAGAGCCGCGTCGGGCGCCGATATCACCCACTGGGATGCGGTCCGCTGCGCGGATGGCGCCGCTGGTTGCGCTGCGGACGAGGCCGTCGGCTGGCCGGTCGACTGCGCGGTCGACTGCGCACCGACGACGCCGGCCGCGGCCAGCGTCAGTGCGACACCCGCGAGCGCTCCGCGCGCGGCCCGGTTGACGTCACTTATTGATATCTGCATATACTATATACTGCATATACCGGAACACTACCGCCAGAGCCTGTGTCGACAAAGTCCGGACCCGGAAGCAACGCCTCCCCCGTTGCGATCGATTCTTCGCTAAATTGTGCTTCCATGGCACTGAAGAACCGTCCGCAGACGCGTCGGCCCGCGACCCCTGAACTGCTCGCGATGGTGGCGGGACGGTTCCGGGCGCTCGCCGAGCCCGCCCGACTCGCGATCCTGCACGCGCTCGAGCACGGACCGCTCACGGTCACCGAACTCGTCAAGAAGACCGGGCTCGGCCAGGGCAATCTTTCGAAGCACTTGCAGCAGCTGCACGCGGCGGGCTTCCTCTCGCGCACGCGCAAGGGACTCTTCGTCTACTACGCGCTCGCCGACGACGACGTGCTCGCGCTCTGCGAGATCATGTGCGGGCGGCTCGAAGTCGATCTCACCGCGGCCCGCTCGAAGGTCACCAGCCGCTGAGCCGCGTCACCCGGCCCTGCGTCCCGACCGCCCAGCCGATCCGACCGGCCGGCGCGAAACCCACGGCCCAGTAGTTCGACGTGTCGATCGGCGCCCAACTCGCGCCGAGATCCGCGCTCCACGCGCTCCCGCTCGGCCCCGCCGCCACGACGGTCGGCCTGCGCGCCCCGGGCACGAAACTACCGCCCCACGTCCCCACCTTGAACACCGGCGCGATGCGCGGCCTCCAGGTGTCGCCGCCGTCCTCGGTGATCGCGACGAGCGTGTCGCCCGGCTTCACGCCGTAACCGCCGGCGAGCACCACACCGTGCCGCGCATCGCGAAACGTCACCGATTGCGCGCCGCTGCCCTCGTGCGTGGTGATCGGCAACGTCTCGAGCGCCCAGGTGCGGCCGTAGTCGGCGGTGCGCAGCAACCGGGAGCGCGCCGGCGTGTTCATCACGATCCAGGCGCGCCCCTCGGGCCCGGTGGTGAGACAGGTCCCGCTCGCCGCGAAGCTCCCCTCCCCCGCTTCGGCGCGCGGCAGTGACGGCGGCGGCACCCGCGTCCAGCGCTCGCCGCCGTCGGTGGTGAGCAGCACGGCCATCTCGTTCCCGATCGCGTCGCCGATCACGACGCCGCGGCGCGCGTCCCAGAAGTCCATGCAGTCGTAGAAGCCCTGCGCGTCAGGATTGGTGAACTGCCGCGTCCACTTCGCACCGCCGTCGGTGGTGCGGTAGATGCGCGAGTCCGATCCATTGCCGATGCTGAGCAGCCAGGCAGTGCGCGCGTCGAGCGCGTGCACGTCGCGGAACTGCAGCGAGTCGGCGCCGGGCACGCGGCCAGCGGTCCACGTGCTTCCGCCGTCGGTGGTGCGCACCCAGGTGCCGCGCGCGCCGCTCGCCCATGCGATCTGGTCGCTCACGGCGCTCACGGCGATGAGCAACGCGGTGGTGCCGCTGGTCTGCTCGATGCGCGACACCGTGACCGGTGCGGGTGCCGGCGCGGCCAAGGTGCATGCGGCCGATGTGAACGCGAGCGTGATCGCCATCGTGGTGATGGTCAGTCGGACTTCACGGCGCTCGGGAGTTCTCGTCATGCGGGGCCTCGGGTGATGGACTCGCAAAGGTACTCGGTCGCCGTCGTACGCGGGACGACCGCAACTGCTTCCACCACAGAGGCACAGAGGACGCAGAGAACGACGGAGAGCTGCAACTGCTTCGGGAACGTCCAGCGCGCTCACCGCTGCTCTGCCCGACTCGCTGCCCGGTGGTTCTCTGTGTCCTCTGTGTCCTCTGTGTCCTCTGTGTCCTCTGTGCCTCTGTGGTGATCGCAGTTCCCCCCGACCTACCGGAGCCGCTCCAGCGACCGCATGACATTCTGCCGCGCCGGACTCTCATCGGCATCGAACGCACCGCTCACATAGATGCGCTCCCGGTCGAGGAATCCCTGCAGCACCTGCTTCCGTTTCTGGCGGAAGATCACCGACGGCACCCACGCATACTCCGCGCGGATCTCGCGCTCGTACTCGTCGAAGCGCGCCGGCTCGACTGCGAGGATCCCCAGGTCCGTGTCCACGAGCAGCGCCGCGTCACCCGGAGCGGG
>JAYTNC010000329.1:0-3108 GCA_043748515.1 Gemmatimonadota bacterium
TGACCCCCGAATCGTGCCGAAGGAATCCCGAAATCGATGGACCCCCCCGTATTGACGTAAGCCCCTGTCAGGCGGAACTTTGTGCCGGTCCGGATGGACGGTGACCTTGGTCACTTGCTTCCGGGTGGGTCGCGCCTCCCGCGGCCCCACACACCCCATGTACTTCGAGGTGTCATTCACATGCGCATTCGTTTCGTCAGCAAGGCACTCGCGATCCTCGGCTTCTTTGCCGTAGCGGGTGCCGCCGACGCCCAGTCAGGGATCATCTCCGGCCGCGTGACGCAGGCCGAGAGCGGTAACCCGGTCGGCGCCGCGCAGGTGCGGGTGCTCTCCGGCGCCACGCCTGTCGCGACCGGACAGTCGGGTGACGACGGCAACTATCGCATCGCCAACGTGCCTGCGGGCATGTACACCGTGATCGTCACGCGCATCGGGTTCGCCGCGAAGCGCACCGACGGCGTGCAGGTCACCGCCGCCGGCACGACGACGGTGAACGCGGCGCTCGCGGAGTTCGCGACGCAGCTGAACCAGGTCGTCACGACGACGACACGCGGCGCCGAGCCCGAGAAGATCCTCGACTCGCCGAACTCGATCTCGGTCGTGACGTCGGAGCAGATCGCCAACCGGCCTGCCGTGACGATCACCGACCACCTGAAGGGCTCGCCGGGTCTGTCGATCTCGAACGGCGGCATCGTGCAGGCGAACATCGTCTCGCGCGGCTTCAACAACGCCTTCTCGACGTCGATGCTCATGCTGCAGGACTACCGGTTCGCCGGCGTCCCGTCGCTCCGCGTCAACGTGCCGTTCCTGTTCACGGGCACGGGCGAGGACATCGACCGCATCGAAGTGCTGCAGGGTCCGGCCTCCGCGCTCTACGGCCCCAACTCGGGCGCCGGCGTGCTGCACGTGATCACGAAGTCGCCGTTCCAGTCGCAGGGCACGACGCTCACGCTCGACGGCGGCGAGCGTTCGCTGGCGCGCCTCGGCGCGCGCCACGCGGGCACGTTCGGCGACAAGTGGGGCTACAAGCTCTCGGGCGAGTACTTCACCGCGAAGGACTGGCAGTACGTCGATCCGAACGAGACGCAACTCGGCGCGACGGCGACGCCGGTGCAGCGCGAACTCGCGAAGCTGTGGTCGGCGACCGATCCGCGCGTCCCGGCCTCGCGTCAGGGCATGCCCAAGGTCCGCGACTTCGACCTGCTCAAGTACTCGGGTGAAGCCCGCCTCGACTACCGGCCGAACGAGGACACCGAAGCGATCACGACGGTCGGCTATTCGCTGATCGGCTCGGGCCTCGAGATCACGACGACGTTCGGCGCCACGCAGGTGAAGAACTGGAGCTACACCAACCTCCAGCAGCGCTTCCGCCACAAGAAGTTCTTCGCGCAGGTCTTCTACAACGCGTCCGACGCCGGCAACGACACGGCGGGCGACGATGCGGGCACGTTCTACCTCCGCTCGGGCATCCCGGTCGTCGACCAGTCGACCGTGCTCGTCGGGCAGTTGCAGCAGGGCTTCAACCTCCGCGACTCCAAGTTCACGGCCGGCTTCGACTACATCGCCACGACGCCGCAGTCGGCCGGGACGATCATGGGCCGCAACGAGGACGACGACAACATCAACGAGATGGGTGCGTACCTGCAGGTCACGCATTCGCTCAGCGACCGAGTCGAGTTCACCGGTGCCGTGCGCGGCGACGCGAACAGCCGCATCGAGGGGACGCAGTTCTCCCCGCGCGCCGCCTTCGTCTACAAGGCGACGCCGACGCAGAACTGGCGCCTGACGTACAACCGCGCCTTCAACTCACCGGCCTCGTTCGCGTTCTTCCTCGACCAGTGGTCGGGCTCGCGCGTGAACCTCGGCCCGGTGCTCGGCAGCACCGACGTCCAGATCTTCGGCAACGCGCCCAAGCAGGGCTGGCGCTATGACCGCGGCTGCGACGTCGCGATCAACAGCGGCCTCTGCATGCGCTCGCCGTTCACCGGCGCGAACCCGGTGGCCGCGACCGGCGCCTCCACGGTGCCGGGGGTCATGAACGGCTTCGCCCCGGCCCTCGCCGGCGCGCTCGGCCTCCCGGCCACTCAGACCGCGAACGTCATCGCGGCGCTGCGTGCCCTGGCCCCGACCAACGCCCAGGTCCGCGGCGTCCTCCGCAACCTCGGCGCCCCCGGCAGCCCGATCGTGCCGTGGACCAATCCGCAGGACCTCGCGCCCCTCGGCGCGAACTTCTCCAACACCTGGGAGCTCGGCTACAAGGGCGTCTTCGCCAACAAGCTCCGCCTCGCGGTGGACTTCTGGTACCAGATCCGCCCGGCGGAGCCGACGACGCAGGTCGTCAATCTCGACGACGCGGTCTTCCTCGACCCGGCAACGCTCGGTGCCTTCCTCGGCGGCGCGATGGGCCCGACGCTCGTCGCCAACGGCATCCCGGCGGGCGCCATCCCGACCGTCGTGACCGCGTGGGTCACGCAGCTCGCGCAGCTCCCGGTGGGCCTGCTGAACTTCGACAGCCCGCTCTACGACAAGAACTACCTGATCTTCACGTACCAGAACGCCCAGGGTCAGGTGGACGTCCGCGGCATCGACTTCGCGGCCGACTACCTCATCAGCGACATCTTCTCGGTCGCGATGACCTACTCGAACCTGAACCGGAACGTCTTCAGCAAGGCACCCGGTGCGACGGCGCTCAACCCGCTGACCGCGAACGCCGCGAAGCACCGCGGCTCGCTCACGTTCCGCTACGACGACCAGACGCGCGGCATGTCGGCCGAAGTCCGCGGCCGGTACTCCGACGCATTCCCGGTCAACTCGGGCGTCTTCAACAGCTACAACATCGGCACGCCGATCCCGTACGAGCGGGTGCCGGTCAACGCGCTCCTCGACGCCGGCTTCTCGTGGCGCCTGCCGTTCGCGTCGAACGTCCGCTGGTCGCTCAACGCGCAGAACATCCTCGACTCCGAGGTGCCGACGTTCATCGGCGTCCCGACGGTCGGGCGCATGATCACCACGCGCGTGCAGTACTCGTTCTAAGCGGGGTTCGAGGCCCCTTCGGGGGCGCTGGTGAGGCGGGGTGGGGCGCGAGGCCCACCCCCCCGCGGTTTTTAT
>JAYTNC010000330.1:0-1525 GCA_043748515.1 Gemmatimonadota bacterium
CGCGCGCGGCATGCGTGCGGTTGTGCGCGTGCGCGCGCAGCGTGCGGTCGATGTGCGCGCGCTCGACGTCGGAGAGCGAGCGCGGCTCGTGGTGCGTGACCGCACCGCCGGTTGCGCCCTGCACCTCGCGCGGCAGATGCACGACGTCGAGCGCGGAGAGCCCGCGCGCGACGAGCATCGCGCGCTCCATCACGTTGCGCAGCTCGCGGATGTTGCCGGGCCACGAATACCGCAGCAGCGCGTCGAGCGCGTCGTCCGTGAGCGTGGTGGAGGCGCCGGGTACCGAGGGCGCGAGCGCGTCGGTCACGCTCGCGACGAGTTCGACGAGATCCTCACGCGCGCGTTCGCGCAGCGGCGGGAGCTTGATCGGCATCACCGAGAGGCGGTAGTAGAGATCCTCGCGGAACCGACCGGCCGCGACCGCCGCGCCGAGATCCTTCGACGAGGCCGCGATCACGCGCACGTTCGGCGTGATCTCCACGATGCCGCCGACGCGGCGGAACCCCTTCCCCTCGAGCACGCGCACGAGCTTCGGCTGCAGCACGGGATCGAGATCACTGATCTCGTCGAGGAAGATCGCGCCGCCGTCGGCGACCTCGAAGGCGCCGCGCGACGTCTGCGTCCCCGCGGCCGCGCTCCCTTCCACGCCGAAGAGCTCGGAGTCGAGCGACTCCGGGCGAAGCGTGGCGCAGTTGACCTCGACGAACGGCTTGTCGGCGCGCGGGCTCTGCGCATGCATCAGCTCCGCGATCCTGCCCTTCCCCGACCCGCTCTCGCCAAGCACGAGCGCCGTCGTGCGGTCGCTGCCGGAGAGCAGCTGCACCTGCGCCTGCAACTCGCGCATCGCCGGCGACGCGCCGAAGACGACGCCCTTGCCCGCGCCGCGCTTGCTCGTCAGCCAGCGGCTGAGGCGACGCAACTGCGCCTTCTCGAGCGCGCGTTCCGCCGCCGCCGAGAGATGGCTCAGGTCGACCGGCTTGGTCAGGAAGTTCTCGGCACCGCGATGCAACGCGTCCACGGCCATCGGCACGTCGCCGTACGCGGTGACCATGATGACCACCGGATGATCCTCGCGGATCGCATCGAGGACGTCGAAGCCCGTCATGTCGGGCAGGCGCACGTCGAGCAGCACGAGATCGGGGCGCAGTCGACGGTAGGCGTCGATGCCCGCCTGACCCGTGTGCGCCTCCGTCACCTGATGGGCGCCGTCGTGCCGGAAGAACATCGCGAATGCGGTGGCGATCGCGACCTCGTCATCGATGATCAGGATGCTGGCCATGCGGTCAGGCTGAGGCGGTCACTGGTGGGGACACGATCGGGAGAAGGACCTCGAACAGCGCGCCGTTCCCCAGCTCTGAATGCACGCGGAGGGTCCCCCCGTGCTCCCGAATGATGCCGTCGGAGATCGACAGGCCGAGACCCGTTCCGACCCCCCTCGGCTTGGTCGTATGGAATGGATTGAAGATGTGCGGGAGATGCTCCGGCGCAATGCCGCGGCCCGAATCACTCACGCCGATAACGATGC
>JAYTNC010000331.1:0-4193 GCA_043748515.1 Gemmatimonadota bacterium
CTCGAGAAGAACCCGGACGACCGTTTTCCCGATGCGCGCAGCTTCGTGCAGGCGCTCGAGAGCGGTGTCGTGCCCAATCTGCCGGTGCGCGCGGGGACCGCCTACCCGCAGGCGGCGCCGAGCTGGTCCCCTGCTCCCGCCGGTGAAGGCGAGCCGTCGCCCGAGGAGCTGGTGCGCTGGAGTGCGCCCGACGTCGTCGAGTTCCGCAAGAAGATCGCACCATTCATGTTCGTGACGGGTGCGCTCTTCGTCACGAACCTCGTCGGCGGGCCGAACCTCCTGATCATCTCCGCCTTCTGGGGCATCAGCATCGCGTACAAGTACGCGCGCCTCTGGAGCGACGGGTACGACTGGCGCGACGTCTTCAAGCAGCCACGTGACAAGATGATGGTCGACGTCGCGGCCGAGACGCTCGACGACGCGAAGGCGATCTTCGATCCCGCCAAGCGCGCCGAGGTGCGTGAACGCGATCGTCGCCGCCGCCTGAGCCAGGGCACGTCGCCCGTGGGCGGCTCGCCGGCCGCCGGTGCCGCCGACCTGGCCGCGCTCGCGAATGGCCCGCATGCGGCCGCCGCACGCCAGGCGATGCTCGATCGCGACGAGATCATCCGGCTCATGAGCGATCTTCCCAAGGCCGATCTCGCGCGTCTGCCCGAGGTCGTGCCGAGTGCGCGCAGTCTCGCCGAGAAGGTCCTCGGCCTCGCCGGCGCGCTCGCGGCGCTCGAGCGCGAGTCCGGCACGACGAGCGCGGTCGCGATCGAGAAGGAGATCACGCTGCTCGAGTCGCAGGCGAACCCGCTCGACCGCGCGGCGAGCGAGTCGCGCGTGCGCCGCCTCGCGACGCTCAAGCGCAATCGCCGCACCGCGTCGGAGAGTGCGAAGCGGCGCACCGAGATGGTCGCGCGCCTCGACAGCTGCGCGATCGCGCTGCAGAACATGAAGTTCGACGTGCTCCGCCTGAAGACCGGCAACCAGAGCTGGCAGCATGTGACGTCGGTCGCCGAGCAGGCGATGGCCCTCGCGCGCGAGGTGGACAATGTCGTCTACGTCGGCGACGAGATGGCCCGCCTGCAGCGGTCCGCGCCCCGTGGGTGAGGACGCGCTCCTCCTCGCACGCTGCAAGGCGGCCGTCGCCGGCCTGTACGAGATCGAAGCGGAGATCGGGCGCGGCGGGATGGCCGTCGTCTACCGCGCGCTCGACCTGCGGCTCCGCCGCAAGGTGGCGCTGAAGGTCCTGCCGCCCGAACTCGCGTTCCGTCCCGAGGTCCGCTCGCGCTTCCTGCGGGAGGCGGAGATGTCGGCGCGGCTCTCGCATCCGCACATCGTGCCGATCTACTCGGTGAACGAGGCCGAAGGCATCGTCTACTTCGCGATGGGACTCGTCGAGGGCGAGTCCCTCGCGGCGATGCTCGCACGCGAGCCGAGGCCGCCGCTCGAGACGGTGCGCCGGATCCTGCGCGAGGTGGCCGAGGCGCTGCACTACGCGCACCAGATGGGCGTGGTGCACCGCGACATCAAGCCCGACAACATCCTGCTCGATGCGTCGACCGGGCGCGCCCTCGTCACCGACTTCGGGATCGCGCGCGCGGCCGAGGGGGACCAGCGGCTCACGGTGACCGGTATCGCGGTCGGGACGCCGGCGTACATGAGCCCCGAGCAGGCGATGGGTGAGCGCGAGGTCGACGGCCGCGCCGACATCTACGCGCTCGGGATCGTGGCCTACCAGATGCTCGCCGGCGAACTGCCGTTCCAGGCGACCAACACGCCGGCCATGTTGATGAAGCACTTGAGCGAGCGCCCGCGCCCGCTCGCGCAGCTGCGCCCCGACCTGCCGGGCAACCTCGTGCAGGCGGTCGACCGCGCGCTCTCCAAGGGCCGCAACGAGCGCTGGCCCGACGGCAACGCGTTCCGCGAGGCGCTGGCCTCCGATGCGCCCGCGACCATGCTGCCGGCGCGCCGGCCGTCGGCGCGGCTGAGTCATCCGGCGACCGTCGGCACCATCCAGGGCCGCATCGAGGAGACCGCGGATCCGATCGAGACGCTGCGGCAACATACGCCGTTGCCTGCGCCGCCATTCCCGCCGCTCCCGCGCGACTGGATGTTCGACGCGTCCACGCGCGAGGAAGGAAAGGAAGTGCTGCGCCGTTGGCGCGAGGAGCAGCGGCGATGGAAGGAGGAGGTGCGCGGGCGCGGCGCGCCGCGGTCGTCGATGCGGATGGCTGCGCTCGAACTCCAACAGTACGAGTTGCAGCGCCGTTCGCCGGAGGAGCGGATCGCGGGAGTGCGGCGTCGCCTCGCCGGCACCGGTGTGACGCTCGCCATGCTCGCAACGATCAACATCGTCTTCTCGCCCGGGTTCCCGTGGGTGCTCTTTCCCGCGATCGGCATGGGCTTCGGTGTGGTGCGGAGCCTGAGCAACCTGTGGGCCGACGGGATCCCGCTGCGCGACGTCTTCCGCCGGCCGCAGCGCTCCGCCATCAGCGGCGAGGAACAGCCGTTGCGGCGGATCGAGGCCAAGCTGCCCGCGCCCGCCGCGGCGACGGCGACCGAAGCGGTGCTCGAGAGCGTGCCGCGTGAAGTGCTCGAAGGGCGGCATGGCGCGCGCGTGCGCGAGGCGTTCGCGATACGGGCCCAGATCCGTTCCGTGCTCGCGCGGCTCGGCGAGAACGAGCGTGCGATGTTGCCCGAGATCCAGCCGACCGTGGAATCGCTCGTGGAGCGGGTGCGCACGCTCGCGGCGGCGCTACATGCGCTCGACACCGACGCGTCTCCCGACGCCCTGGTGCGGCTGCAGGCGCGGATCGCTCAGACCGAGTCGCTGCCCGAGGAAGCGCCGGAGCGCGGCCGGCGGCTCGAGTTGCTCGAACGTCAACTCAAGACGCTCACCGATCTCGCCGAACGACGGACGACGCTGGCCGACCAGATGGAGAATGCATTGCTCGTACTCGAGACGATGAACCTCGACCTCATGCGCCTCCGCAACTCCGGTCTCGAGGCGCGGATCCACGATCAGGGGCCGCTGACACAGGAGATGCAGGCGCTCGCGCGCGACGTGCAGCGTGTGGCCGAAGCGGTCGACGAGGCGAGAAACTTAGGATGAAGGCTGAAGGATGAAAGACGGAAGATGCGAGTCGACGATCCGGCATTTCATCATTCATCATTCATCCTTCAACCTTTGGCCTTCACCCTGACACGAGCTCCACGAGCCGGCTGATCACGCGATCAGGCGCGTCCTCTGGGGTGAAGTGCGACGCGCCGGGGATCACGTCGAGTGTCGCGTGCGGTATCGCCGCGTGCAAGCGCTCGGCGAGACCGACCGGATAGAACGGATCGTCGGCGCCCCAGAGGATCGCCGTGGGGATCGCGAGTGCGGCGAGGCGCGGCGTGATCGAGCCGGTGCCGCACTGGTCGAGCGACGCGAGATGTCGTTGGAGCTGCCCGCGCCCCGCTTCGGTCGTGAACGGCTGCAGGCAGGTGTCGAGCGTGATGCGGCTGCGTTCGGGCACGGCGAATCCGCGCTGGACGGCGCCGTGCACAAGACCGGCGAGCAGCCCCGGCGGCAGGAATCGCGCGAGCGATCCGAGTCTGCGGGCGATACCGCCGAGTCGCCGTGGCCTGATGCCGAACGCGGCGGAGTCGAGGAGCGCCAAGTGCGAGACGCGCTCGGGTGAGTCGACCGCGAGCCGCTGGACCACGCCGCCTCCCATGCCGTGTCCCACGAGACAGGCGCGGTCGATGCGAAGGTCGTCGAGGAGCGCGCGCAGGGCCTGTGCATGCGTCGAGCAGTCGAGGGGGCCGCTGTCCGCCTCAGAGCGTCCGAAGCCGGGGAGGTCCACGATCACGAGCCGGTGGCCGTCGGGGAAGTCGCGGGCGACCGAGTGCCAGAGTCGCGACGAGGTCGGGAAGCCGTGGACGAGGACGAGGGGGACGCCCGTGCCCCGGGTACCAGCGGCGTAGTAATAGAGCCGTTTTCCGGCCAGATCGACGAACTCACCTCGCATGCGGGAGAATCTGGCGTTTTGACAGCAAAATGGTATCCTTAGAGCTTGGGAGAGAGGGAGGAATGGAAGCCACGTTCCATCCCCTTGATTGGCAATGCCTTAAGCCACGGACATCCCGTTGACCATTCCAGCGATCACCCCCGTTTCGATCTTTGCACCGCCGCCCCCGCCCCTTCCGGCGGTGACTTTTCC
>JAYTNC010000332.1:0-12961 GCA_043748515.1 Gemmatimonadota bacterium
GCTTCCGCGATGTTACCGACATCAGCCCCCACGCAAAAGGACGGTCCCCACGGGGAACCGTCCTCAGCAACAACTACCGCGTAGCGGTTTAGTTCAACGTGTATTGGATTGACCTGTCTAATCCGGCACCACCTCATTCTGCCAAGCCGCTCCCCTCGAATTCCGCCCCAGGACCGGAACAGCGCAACCCCCGGCGCAGTAACGCCATACCCCGCTCCGGGCCCTCGAACACCACCGAACGCGCCGGATTAGACAGGTCTGTCTAATCCAGCCGAGCCCCGCGCCTAACGCCGGCGCCGCGGCAATCCGTCCAGCGGGCTCCGGACACCCAGTCCACCTCGGTTCAACACGTGCGTGTAGATCATCGTCGTGCTCACGTCCCGATGCCCCAACAGCTCCTGCACCGTCCTGATGTCGTAGCCGGCCTCCAGCAGGTGCGTCGCGAACGAGTGGCGGAAGGTGTGACACGTCACCCGTTGACTCATCCCCAGGCTGCGCGCTGCGGCGACCACGGCGCCCTGCACCACCGTCTCATGCAGATGATGGCGCCGGCGCTCGCCAGACGCCTCGTCCACGTACTCGCGGGTCGCGGGAAAGAGCCATTGCCACTCCCATCGGCGGCCTGCGGTGGGACCGAGCTTCGCCCGAAGCGCGCCGGGAAGCGCCACATACCCCGCTCCGCGAGCGACGTCGAGCGAGTGCCGCTCTCGAATCTCGCGCAGATGCACCTCCAGCGCCGAGCGCGCCGCCTCCGGCAGCATCGTCCGACGGTCCGTGCCGCCCTTGCCACGCCGCACCGTCAGTTCGGCTCGACCGGGATCGAGGTCCTTCACGCGGAGGGTGCAGCACTCCATCACGCGCAGGCCGCTGCCGTACATCAACTGCGCCATCAGGCGCGGCGTGCCACGCATCGCACCGATCACGCGACCGACCTCCTCCACCGAGAGCACCGTCGGCAACCTGGCCGGACTCTTCGCGACCAGGTGATCGGTCGGCGCGGCCATCGGACGCTCGAGCACCACCTCATACAGGAACCGGATCGCCGCCAGCGCCTGGTTCTGCGTGCTCGCGCTCACGCTGAGGTCCCGCGCGAGGTGCGTCAGGAAATCCCGCAACTCCTTCACGTCCATGTCGCGCGGGTGACGGGGCCGGTGGAACCGCACGTACCGCCGAACCCACCCCTCGTACGCCTCGAGCGTGCGCGGGCTGTAGTGCCGCGTGCGGAGACGGTCGCGAAGCACCTCGATCAACGTGGGTCTCGCGGGCATCGGTCAAGATCATCCCCCGACCAGGATGTCAGGCATCTCGCCATTCCGCGCGGCACCGGAATCGCGCGCCCACGAACGCCATCGCGCCGGCCACGATCCCCACCGGCACGAGCCAGTCGACCGTCACCGCGATCAGCGGCAGCTCCGCATACCGCACGCCGATGCCGCGCAGCGCCCACGCCACTACGAGCGGGAACACCCAGGCGCGCTGCGCCCACGCCATCGTCACGCCGAGCAGCGTCGCCGCGATCATCATCGCCACCGCCCACACGGACTCGGCGATCCCGAATCCGCCCCACCCCACCGCGTGCGCGAACTGGAAGCTGTTGGAGATCAGCGCGACGGAGATCCACGCGAGGTACAGGTCGAACGGCCAGCGCACGAACACGAGCTCGGCCCAGCCGCTGTCACCCGGCATCGGCGCGCGCAGGCGCGCACTCGTCAGCACCAGCGACACGAGGAACGCGACCATCACCAGCAGTGCCAGGCCGAACCGCGAGAACGAGAAGAGCGAGATCCACGCCACGTTGAGCACGCTCGCGACCACCCACCACGGGCCGATCCGCTCCACCGCGCGCGCCGCGCCGGCCGTCGGCAACAGCTGGTAGACCACCGACGCCGCGAGCCCGAGGTAGATCAGGCTCCAGATGCCGAACACGTAGTTGGCCGGCAGGAAGATCGACTCATACCGGTTCGCGAGCACGCCGATCGAGTCGCCGCTCATTGCGCCGGTGGCGGCGAGGCCGTTGAGCGCGAGCACCGCGACCAGCGTCGCGAGGTTCACGAGCTTCATCACGGCGACGCGGCTCAACGGCGCTCGGCTCACCGGAACCCGGCTCTCCCCAACGCGGCTCACGACGCCCCCAGTACGAACGCGCGGATCCGCTTCACGAGTTCGTTGTCGCCGCGATTGATGCGCGCGAACGCGCCCACCGTCGCCCCATGCGCGCCCTGCACCCACACCTCCTCCACCGACACCCCCGCCTCGCGCAGGTGCGCGGCGAGCGACGTCGTGTTGCGCGGGTTCACCGTGGTGTCGTCGCGCCCCATCGCGAGCAGCGTGCGCGGCACGTCGCGCCGCACGAAGTTCACCGGCTGCGCGTCGCGCTCGCGTTCGGCGCTTCCGGCGAAGGTCGCGCGCAGCAGCTTGCTGTCGAGCGCGAAGTCATACGGCCCCGAGAGACCCACGTACCCCGCGAAGACGGCGGGCGTGAGCCCTTGCCGCGCGAGATAGCGCGCGTCGTACGCGACGAGCGCGGTGATCTGCGCGCCGGCGCTGTGCCCCATCAGGAAGAGCCGCGTGGTGTCGCCGCCCCACTCGCCCACCCGCGCGCGCGCATGCGCCACCGCGGCGGCGACGTCGTCCACGAACGCCGGGAATCGCGTGCCGGGCATGAGGCCGTAGTTGGGGAGCACGGCGACGAAGCCCTCGAGCGCGAGCGCCTGCCCCACCCACCGGTACGCCTGCTTGTCGCCGCTCTCCCAGCTACCGCCATGCACGAAGATCACCACCGGCGCCGGACCCGGCAGCGGCGCTCCGTCGGCGCCGAGCGGACGGTAGACGTCGTAGGTCTGCCGCGCGCCGGTCCCGTAGGCGATCTCCACCTGCCTGCTGTCGCCGTTCTCGACAAGGTTGGCGGCACCGAGCATGATGCCGGTGCAACCGGTGAGCGGCACCGACGAGGCGACGACTGCTGCGATAACTGCTGCGAGGGAGCGGATTCTCATCCTCGTCCAACGCGCCGCTCCCTCCGTCGGTTCACTCGTCGGTTCACTCGTCGGTTCCCTCAAGGCTGCACGGCCACCGCCGGCTTGAGGTACCGCTCGTACCACCCCACGAGCGTCTCGTGGAAATGCGTGAACTCGCGCTCGTTGGTCATCGGCGTGCCATGGCCGCCGTCGGCGTAATTCACCCACTCGACGTTCTTCCCGAGCCGCCGCAGCGCGTAGTACATCTCGCGCGTGTTGATCGCCGGCACGTTGTGGTCCTCGCCACCGGTCATCAACAGCAACGGCGTGGTGATCCGATCGGCATACAGCACGGCCGAGTGCTCGATGTACTTCATCGGCGCCTCCCACATCGTCGCGCCGATCCGGTCCTGGCTCCGCTCGGCCGCATGCGTGTTGCGGTCGCCGAGGCGCGGCGAGTCGGTGTAGAACGAGATGAAGTCGACCTTGCCGGAGATGTTCACCGCGGCCTTGAAGCGCTTGGTCTGCGTGATCAGCAGGTTGGTCGCGTAGCCGCCGTAGCTCGTGCCGTGCACGCCGAGTCGCCCGGAGTCGGCGACGCCCATCGCGATCACATGATTGGCCGCGGCGGTCACGCCCTTGAGCCAGGCCTCGCCGGGATAGCCGGTCTCGAAGCTCACGCTCGGCTTCACGACCGCATAGCCGCGCGACGCGAGCAGGTTCGCGACGGCGTCGAAGGTGTCGTCGAAGAAGGTCTCGTACACGAGGAAGACCGTCGGCGCGGGCTTCGCACCGCTGGTCGGATGGTAGAGCACGCCCCACTGCGGCGCGCCGTCGGCGTCGAGGTAGCGGATGAGTTCGGTGCGCGCGAGCGATGTGCGCGCGAGCGATGTGCGCGCGAGCGATGCGCCCGCGGGCGACCCGTTCGCGGGCGACCCGTTCGCGAACTGCGGATTCGCCTCGGTGATGCGTCGCGCGCCACGCAACGCGGCGTCGGCGACGTACGGGTCGGCGGGACGGTTCGACGCGCCGACGTTGAGCGTGACGGTCTCGCCGTTCCTCGAGCTCTGCAACCCGGAACGGAACTGCGCGTCCTGCGCGAGCGTCTCGGTGCGGCCGGTCGCACGGTCCCAGCGCGCGACGCCGCGCTCCCACCGGTCGCGCGCGTTGAGCGCGAGGTACACGTAGCGGCCGTCGTGCGACCACTGCAACACGGTCGCGCGCGGACTTGCCGTGTCGGTCGAGTCGGGCAGCGCGGCGATGCGCGTGGTGGTGCCGAGCGTGTCGACGAGGTAGAGCCCGTCGCGCCGCGACGCGATCACGGCCTCGCCGAGCGGCGCCGTGCGCACGAGCGTCCAACGCGTGCGCGCGCGGCGATCGCGCGCGGCGGCGCTGGTGTCGCTCGCGGGGATCGAGTCGGGCGCGAGGATACGGCGGCGCGCGGTGTCGGCGGCCGCGCCGGCAGCGGCGCCCGCCGCGCCCTGAGCGCCTGCGGCGGTGCCGTCAGCGACGCGCCCCATCCAGACGGCGCCATCACGGGCGAAGAAGTACCGCTGCGCATCCTCCGCCCACTGCACAGTGAGATTGCGGGTCGTCGGGAAGATCACGCGCGTCGCGGTATCGCCGCCCGCGACGGCACCCGCGCGGGTGCCCACGCGCGCGAGCACCCGCTCCGTGCGCCCCATGATCGTCTCGTAGTCGGTCTTCTTCGTGATGTCGTCGTTCCAGACGCGCACCGCGCCGTCGGGCGAGACCGCCCACGCGCCGATCATCGTCTCGGCGATCACGGTCTCGACGCGCTGCGTCGCCGGCGTCCACACCGCGATCGCGCGGCGCGCCGACTCGCGACGGAGCGCCTCCCACGGGAGGAACGGCTCGCGCTCGGGCGAGCCCAGGTGCGTGATCGGGCCGCGCACGATCGTCGCGAAGCGCTCCTGCACCTGCGTGCGCCACGCCTCGGTGCGCAACGCGAACAGGAGCTGCGTGCCGGCGCCGTTCCATCGCAGCTCGGAGTTCTCGGCGACGTACGTCCCCGCGGCGAGCCGCGAGACCGTGCTGCGATTCGTCGCGCGCTCCCACACGACGATCCGCGAGCGGTCGTCCACCACCTCGAGATACGCGAGCCGCGTCCCGTCAGGCGACCAGGTCGCGGCGCGCACGGGTCGCTTTCCTGCGAAGACCGACCGACGCTCGAGCGTGCGCGCATCGACCGCGTGCAACTCGACCGGCACCACGCGCAGGTAGCTCGGGTCGCCATCGCGCGCCGCGACGATGCCCAGCGCGTCGCGGCGGCGGGTCGTCGTGAGCGCGATCCAGCGGCCGTCGTCGCTCAGGTCGGCGACGGTGGCGGTGGAGATGTCGAGGAGGTCGTTCGCGTTGAGGGTGTCCGCGAACGACGCGCCGACGGAGGCGGTGTCGAGCGACGAGGCGGACGAGGCGACGACGGTCGCCGCGATGAGGAGCGAGAAGATCATGGGCGGGAATCGGGGGGGGAGTGCAGCCGGAGATATGCCGCCCCGATCCCCCGCGCGCCAGCGTCAGTCCTTCAGCACGAAGCTCACCTTCATCAGCACGCGGTACTCGGTGATCTTCCCGCCCTTGCACATCACCTTCTGGCTCTTGATCCATGCCCCGCTCACGTTGCGCAGCGTCTTCTCCGCCCGTTTCAGTCCCGACTTCACTGCGTCCTCGAAGCTCTTGGTCGAGGACGCTTGAATCTCTGTGATCTTGGCGACGGACATGTGCGCTCCGGTTGTCGAGGGTGAGTCTACCGTAGGGCGAACGGACCGGGATGTCAATGACTCCCGCGGCGTCCTACAGCAGCCCCCACACCGGCGGGAAGACCAGCACCGCACCGACCGCGGTGAGCAGCAACGTCCATACGAGGATCCGCCCCGACTCGAGCTCGCGAGCGCGCCACCGTGCGTGCAGCAACGCCCACGCCGCGAGCCAGACGATCACGGCGAAGGTCGACCGTCCCGAGAGCCCGCCGGCCGGCGCGTACAGCGATGGCGCGACGAAGAGCTTCGCTTCGTTGAGGATCACGAAGAGTCCCATCGCGAAGGCGCCGATCCCCGCCGCGAGCACGGCCGCGAGCGCCGCGCCGTTCGTCAGCGACTGCGAGTTGCCACCCTGCGAGTCGGCGCTCTGCGAGTTGCCGCCCTGCGAGTCGGCGCTCTGCGAGTTGCGACCCTGCGCGCTACCGCCCTTCGATCCGCCACTCATGGAGTCCTCCCCGCGCGCTACCATAGCGGCGCGACCTTGTTGACGAACACGCCGAGCAATGCGACGGCGGAGACGAATGCCAGCGAGAGCACGAGCAGCGTGGCAGTGATGGTGCGCAGCGACGCGTCCGCGAGCAGCGTCGCGCGATGACGCCACGCCACGAACGCGGCGGCGGTGCTGAGCATCGCGGCGATCCAGGGAAGATGTTCCTTGATCTCCATCCCGAAGGCGTGGAGCCAACGCGTGTCCTCGCTGGCCATCAGCAGCGCGCGCGGATAGTCGGCGAGCGAGGCGATGCCCTCGGGCGGCGTCGCGCGGTACATCGGGAAGACGACGTAGGTGCCGCCGAGGACCGCGAACCAGAGCAGCGCGGCGCCGATCCCGGCGCTCCAGGCAAGGTGATCGGCGTGGCGCGCGGGCACCGCGGTTCCCGGCGGCAGGGCCATCGTCCGGAGGGAATAGAGTGCGACCACGAGCGCCGCCATCGCGCCGCCGCTGAAGACCAATCCGTGGACCATCGTCCAGAGACTGCGATCCGAGAAGAGCATCCGGGCCCCCTGTGATGGGCGGTCAGGCCGCCTCATCATCGAAGGTGGGCCCGTCACGGGAGGCGCACCATCAGCGGTGAGCGCCCATCGCGTAGGGGAAACGCCGAATCTGGCTTCCGAACACGCGAACGCCCCGCGCACGGGGTCCGTGGCGGGGCGTCGAGTCAAGCGATGTCGAACTCTACTGCCGGGAGTGGGCCTGGGAGGAGTTGAACCTCCGACCTCACGCTTATCAGGCGTGCGCTCTAACCACCTGAGCTACAGGCCCGGTACAGAGCCTTCAAATAAAGCCGAAAGGGGGGGCAGGGTCAACGGCTCGCAGCCAAGAATTCCCACAAATCGCCCTGCGCGCGCGCCCAACCGCGCCTTCCCAACCTCGGCTCGCGTCAGCCGCCTTGCGGCCCGCCCGAAAACTCGGCACTGTCGCAATGGAACCCTCCCATTGCCCCACCCGCCCATGTTCGAGCAAGCAGAGAAAGGCCTCGCCCTCTCCGATCGCGCCTACGAGACCACGGTCCGGCACCTCCGGTCCAAACTCCTCGCCGCCCACTTCGCCCTGCGTGACACCAAGCGGCAGGTGCTGGTGATCGTCTCCGGAGCCGATGGCGCCGGCAAGGGCGAGCTCGTCCACCGCCTCAACGAGTGGCTCGACCCGCGGGGCGTGATCACGCACGCCTTCTGGGACGCCTCCGACGAGGAGACCGAACGGCCGCACTTCTTCCGCTTCTGGCGCGCGATGCCGGGCGCGGGGCGCGTCGGGATCTTATTCGGTTCCTGGTACACGCGACCGATCATCGAGCGCGTCACCAAGCAGCGGCGCAAACGGGAGTTCGCTCCCGAGCTCGATCGGATCGTCGACTTCGAACGAATGCTCACCGAGGGCGGGACCACCTTTGTGAAGCTCTGGATGCACCTCTCCAAGGACGCCCAGCGCAAGAAGCTCGAAGCGGCCGAGAAGGACGGGCGGCTCGGCCCCGACGACTGGGATCACTTCAAGGTCTATGACCGATATCGCGAGGTCTCGGAGCGGACGCTCGTGCACACCAACGAGCCCTGGGCGCCCTGGCATGTGATCGACGCCACCGACCGGAGGCACCGCGAGGTGGAGGCGGGCAAGCTGCTGTTGGCGGCGCTCGAGTCCTCCACGACCGCGATCACCACAGAGGCACAGAGGACACAGAGCACTGCAGAATCAGCTCGGACCACCGGAAAGAAGGAGGGCGCCGTCCGGAAGTCGGCTCGGAAGGTCGAGGCCCGTGCGGTCGGCCTCACGGCGGTGCCCGCGCGCTGGGTCCCGGGACCGTCGATCCTCGCCTCGGTGGACCTGCGGCAGAAGCTCTCGCTCGTCGCCTACGACCGCGAGATGAACGTGCTGCAGGAGCGACTGAGCCGACTCGCCTGGGCGGCGCGCGAGAAGCAGGTGGCGACGGTGCTCGCGTTCGAGGGGTGGGACGCCGCCGGCAAGGGGAGCGCGATCCGGCGCGTCACGCAGGCGATGGACCCGCGCCTCTACCGCGTGATCGGCGTCGCGGCGCCCACCGACGAGGAGCGCGCGCAGCATTATCTCTGGCGCTTCTGGCGGCAAGTGCCGCGCGACGGACGGATCGCGATCTTCGATCGCTCCTGGTACGGCCGCGTGCTCGTCGAACGCGTGGAGGGCTTCGCGCCCGTCGCCGACTGGGACCGCGCGTACGGCGAGATCGACGCCTTCGAACGCCAGCTCACCGACCATGGCATGGCGGTCGCGAAGTTCTGGATCCACATCAGCCCCGAGGAGCAGCTCAAGCGCTTCAAGGAGCGCGAACGCGTCGTGTACAAGCAGTTCAAGATCACCGACGACGACTGGCGCAACCGGAAGAAGATGCCGGCCTACCGCGAGGCGGTGGAGGAGATGCTCGCGCGGTGCTCGGCGCCCGAGGCGCCCTGGACGGTGGTGGCCGGCAACGACAAGCGCTTCGCGCGGGTGCAGATCCTGCGCGCGATCGCCGAACGCCTCGAGCGCGCGCTCGACTGAGCAGGCGCCGCTGAGCCGACGCGCGGGCCGACGCGCGGGCCGACGCGCGGGCCGCGGCGCCGCCGGGATGCAACGAGGGGGCGCCGCGAGGCGCCCCCTGTCGTATCACTCTTCGTACTTGCCCGGACCCGGATGCGGACGATCCTCCTCGTCCGCGCCGTCGTACTCGTCATCCAGGTCGATCAGGTCGTCATCGTCCTCGTCGTCGAGATCGGCGTCGTCCTCGTCGTCGACGTCGTCATCGTCGAACTCGTCGTCCTCCTCCCCGAGTTCTCCGTCGACATCATCGAGCTCCGCGTCCTCGTCGAGCGCGGCGGCGAACGCGGCGGCGAACGCGGCGGCGAACGCCGGGAACTCCGCGGGATCCTGCTCGTGCTCGATCAGGCCGATGGTCCAAGACGACTGCACGTGCGCCGGCATTGCCGCGTTCTCCTGAGGGGTGGCGTGCGGGGCGGCGGCGAGGCCGCACCCGTTCACTTCGTGTGGATGGTACCCGACGATTCGAAGCGTCCCGTTCGGGACGCTGTCCAAGATGGCGACCGGGCCGACGGGGTCAAGGGCCGCGCACCGCGCGGCCCGCCGGTCAGGCGCCGAGTCGTTCCTTCTTGGCCACGCGGCTGACCCGCTTGCGATCGCTCTCGGCGAGCATGCGCTTGCGCAGGCGGATGCTCAGCGGCGTCACCTCGATGAGCTCGTCGTCCTCGATGTACTCGAGCGCGGTCTCCAGCGTCAGGAGGCGCGGCGGTTCGAGGGTGATGGCGTCGTCGGCGCTCTTGGAGCGCATGTTCGTGAGCTTCTTCTCCTTCGTCGGGTTCACGTCCATGTCCCCCGGCCGGGAGTTCTCGCCCACGATCATCCCCTCGTACACCTCGTCGCCCGGACTCACGAACAGCGTCGCGCGGTCCTGGAGGTTGGCGAGCGCGAAGGCGATGATCTTGCCGCCTTCCATGGAGCAGAGCACACCCCGGAGACGGCCCTGCAGCGCGCCGGCCCACGGCCCGTACTCGAGGAACCGGTGGTGCATGATGCCCATGCCGCGCGTGTCGGTCATGAACTCGGAGCGGTACCCGAAGAGGCCGCGCGCCGGGATCTTGTAGACGATGCGCACCAGCCCCATGCCCGGGTTCTTCATCTCGATCATGCTCGCCTTGCGGGGGCCGAGCTTCTCGATGACGGTGCCCATGTACTCCTCGGGCACGTCGATCGCGAGCTCCTCGTACGGCTCGAGCTTCTCGCCGTTGGGGCCGATGTGCATGATCACGCGCGGACGGCTGACCTGGAACTCGAACCCTTCGCGCCGCATCGTCTCCATCAGGATGGACAGATGCAGTTCGCCGCGGCCCGAGACGGTCCAGGCGTCGGTGCTCTCGGTCTCTTCCACGCGCAGCGCGACGTTGCGCTCGAGTTCCTTCTCGAGGCGCTCCTTCACCTGGCGGCTGGTCACGTACTTGCCGTCCTGGCCCGCGAACGGCGAGTTGTTCACCATGAAGTCGACCGAGATGGTCGGCTCCTCGACGGCGATGCCTTCGAGGCGCTCCGGATGCTCCGGGTCGGTGATCGTGAGGCCGATCTCGACACCGTCGAGCCCGGCGAGCGCGACGATCTCGCCCGCGACGGCGCTCTGGACCTCGATCCGCTCGAGCCCTTCGAAGCCGTAGAGCTTGGTGATCTTGCCCGGGGTGCCCTTGTGGGTCTGGTCGACCGGGAGGAGATGCACGGTGTCGCCGACGTGCGCGGTGCCGCGCTCGATGCGCCCGATCGCGAGGCGACCGAGATAGTTCGAGTAGTCGATCGTCGAGATGAGCATCTGGAACGTGCCGTCCTTGTCGCTCGGCGGCGGCGGGACGGTCTTGACGATGCAATCGAAGAGCGGCGTGAGGTCGACGGCCGGCACGTCCATGTCCATCGTGGAGGTGCCGTTGCGGCCGGAGGCATAGACCACCGGCGCGTCGAGCTGCGTCTCGTTGGCCTCGAGCTCGATCAGGAGGTCGAGGACCTCCTCGTGGACGCGCATCGGGTCGGCGCCCGGGCGGTCGATCTTGTTGATGCAGATGATGACCGTGCGGCCGAGCGCGAGCGCCTTGCGGAGCACGAAGCGCGTCTGCGGCATCGGGCCGTCGAAGGCATCGACGACGAGGAGCACGCCGTCCACCATGCGCAGGATGCGCTCGACCTCACCACCGAAATCGGAGTGCCCGGGAGTGTCGACGATGTTGAGCTTGGTGTCACCCCAGTGTACCGAGGTGTTCTTGGCCAGGATGGTGATGCCGCGCTCTTTTTCGAGCGGATTGCTGTCCATCACGCGTTCGGTGACGACCTGATTTGCGCGGAACGCCCCGGCCTGCCGGAGCATCTTGTCCACGAGGGTCGTCTTGCCGTGGTCAACGTGCGCGATGATGGCGATGTTGCGAATCTGCATAG
Organism: Gemmatimonadota bacterium; assembly: GCA_043748515.1. Taxonomy (GTDB): domain Bacteria; phylum Gemmatimonadota; class Gemmatimonadetes; order Gemmatimonadales; family Gemmatimonadaceae; genus Pseudogemmatithrix. The sequence goes on from JAYTNC010000332.1 coordinate 11,166, forward strand.
CCTTAAATTATAGCGGCGGGGAGGCCTATGCTGTACCCCCCGGTCAGCGGGTGCTTCGACCGGTGGCGGAGCGCGCAAAATCGAGATGAAGGCTGAAGGATGAACGAGGGCCGGCCGTTCGGCCGGCCCGGCTCGGTCAGGCCCCGGACGAGGAAGGGGGGCGGCCGGACGGCCGCCCCCCTTTCATGTTTCAGCCTTCATCCGCCCGACTATCGCCTCTTCGCCGCCGGTGCTCCCGCCGCGGGCGTCCCACCCTGCCCCGCCGCCGGCGCATTGATCGGGTCCGCATCCACGAAGCTGACGTCGAACCCCTTCGCCTTGAGCGAGTTCATGAACGCGCTCTTGTCGACCGACTTCATGTAGGCCTCCTTCGGCTCCACGAGTTTCTTCTCCACCAGGTCGAGCAAGGTGTCGTTCATGGTGATCATCCCGATCCGCTTGCTCGTCTGCATGATCGACGGGATCTGGAACGTCTTCCCCTCGCGGATCAGGTTGCTCACGGCCGGCGTCACGAGCAGGATCTCGCGCGCCGCCACGCGTCCGCCGCCGATCTTCTTGCAGAGCACCTGGGAGACCACTCCCTTGAGCGACTCCGAGAGCATCGTGCGCACCTGCTCCTGACGGTCGGCCGGGAACTGGTCGATCAGACGGTCGATCGTGCTCGCCGCCGTCGTGGTGTGCAGCGTGCCGAACACGAGGTGGCCCGTCTCGGCCGTCTCGATCGCGATCGCCACGGTCTCGAGGTCGCGCAGCTCGCCCACGAGGATGATGTCGGGGTCCTCGCGCAGCGCCGCGCGCAGCGCGCTCTTGAACGAGCCGGTGTGCACCCCCACCTGCCGCTGCGTGATGATGCAGTTCTTGTTCTCGTGCACGAACTCGATCGGGTCCTCGATCGTGATGACATGGTCCGAGCGCGCCCGGTTCACGAGATCCACGAGCGAGCAGAGCGTCGTCGACTTGCCCGACCCCGTGGGGCCGGTCACGAGCACGAGTCCCTTGGTGAGATAACAGAGGTTCTGCACCTCGGCCGACACGCCGAGCTGGTCGGCGGTGACGATCTTGCTGGGGATCACGCGGAAGACGGCGGCGACGCCCTTGCGGTCGCGCAGCACGTTGGCGCGGAAGCGCGCGAGGTCGGCGATCTCGTACGCGAAGTCGGTGTCGTTGGTCTCGGCGAACTCCTTCCGGTTGCGCTCGGGCATGATCGACTGCAACAGCGCCTCGGTGGTCGCGGGGTCGAGCTTCCGCTGGCCCTCGATGCGCTCCATCTCGCCGCTGTTGCGCAGGATCGGCGGCTCGCCGACGCGCATGTGCAGGTCTGAAGCCCCCTGCTCGACGAGGATGCGGAGCAGGTTCTCCATGGCGTGCTTCGCCAGGGCCGGGTCGGCCGCGGCGGCGCTCACGTCGGGGATCTTCGCCGTGCCGCGCGACGGCGTGCCTGCCTGGTCGGCGACCGACATCCGCTGATGCGTGCCGGTCGCGCGCTCGAAGGCCCCCGCGTCATCGACGACGATGTTCACGACGAGCGCCTCGCCCTGCAGCATCGCGCGGACGGAGAAGACCGAGTCCTCGCTCGTGTACAGGAACTTGGTCGGCTGGCGCGCGTCGAGCTGCGTGGCCGCCTGCGGCGGCGCGATCTCCCTGAGGAGCGCGATCACCTGCGGTGCGGTGAGCGGCTTGGTCACTGGCCGGGCCTGCCCCTCCACCATCAGCACCGCCGCGTCGCCCTCCTTGAGGACGAGCGTGTCGGCACGATTGGAGATCATGACGGAGAGGAGGCGATCGAGTTGGGCCAT
>JAYTNC010000333.1:0-2942 GCA_043748515.1 Gemmatimonadota bacterium
TCGAATGCGCGATCGATCCCGCGGCGCCAAGCGGCATCTACAACGTCACCGACGACGGACACGCCCCGCTCGACGAGATCCTCCGCACGTTGCTCGCTCGACTCGGCGTGAACCCGCGTATCGCATACATCCCGCGAGCGATCGCGTGGCCGGCCGCTCGGTTCGTGGATGCCCTGCCGACCGCACTGCGGGGCCGCGGCGACCGCATGCTCTCACGATTCCTCGTGAGCCACATGTCGAAGGAGTTCACCATGAGCACGGAGCGCGCGCGCACTCGGCTCGGCTACGCTCCGCGCTGGACCTTCCGTGATGGTCCGCTGAGCTAACGCTCGGGCAGCGTCGCGAGGAAGTCCCGCATGTAGTGGCCCCAGATCGTCGGCATCGAATGCGTGCCATGCCCGCGCGTCCGCTCGGTGATCGGAAGCAGCACGAACTGCGCGCCCGGCACCCGCTTCAGCGGCGGCCCTACGTTGTCGAGTTCGGGCGGGTTCACGAAGTCGTCGGCCGAGTTGATGTGCAGCACCGGCGCGCGCACGCGGCCGAGCAGCGGCGACGGGTCGTAGACGCGCGACGCGTCGAAGTACCAGATCATGTCGTTCGCGTCGGTGCGCGCCACGCCGCGGTCGACGATCGCCGCCATCGCCGAGTCCGCTGCCTGTCGCGTGCGATACTGCGCATGGTTGAGCAGCGGCGCGCTCCCCATGAGCCACAGGTAGCCCTGCGCCGCGCGCATTCCTCGCAGCGGCGCTGTGTACTCGCCGCCTTGGTACTCCGGATCTCCCTTCAGGCTCTCGATCACCATCGCGCGGATCATCCGGTTGCGGCCGACGATCGGACCCGGCGCGCAGGCCAGCGGCACCGAGCCGTCCATGAAGTCGGGATGTTGCGTGAGCCACATCCACGAATGCATGCAGCCCATCGACGTGCCCATCACGAGCCGCAGGTGGCCCACGCCGAGTCCTTCGACGAGCAGACGGCGCTGGGCCTCGACCATGTCGTCGTACGTGTACTTCGGGAAGCGCGCGCGCATGCCGTCGCTCGGCTTGCTGCTCCCACCATGCCCGAGGTTGTCCGGCAGAACGATGAAGAACTTCGCCGTGTCGAGCATCTGCCCGGGCCCGAAGAGCTCGCCGGCGAAGTTGGCCGAGAGGAAGCCCCGCCCGCTGCCGCCGGTGCCGTGCAGGATCATCACCGCGTTGCGCGTCACGCCACGTGCGTCCTTCCGCGGCGTGCCGAGCGTGGTGTAGTGGATCCTCACCTCGGGGAGCGTCTCCCCGGTGGTGAAGCGGAAGTCGCGGGCGATGAAGTCGCCCTGCCGGCCCTGGGCGAGGGCGGCGGTGCTGAGCGAGAGGAGCAAAAGGAGTGCGCGCATTGTCGGATGATGGCGGTTCTCGGGTCGCAAGGCAAAGGCTCCGCGGGGGGACACTTGCGCCGTGTAGCGCGCGACGCCGATCAGCCGCATACTCTAGCCATCCGAATGCGGTTTCTCATCTGAGTTACGCGGAGCCTGACAAGCGATGACCACCTCACTCGAGACATCGGCGACCGGCAGCACGCCCAACGCCTCTCCCGCGCCGACCGTGATCGGCCGGAGAGCCTTGACCACATGGCACCTCCTGCTGCTGGGGCTCTGGGTGCTGTCCGTCAGTGCGGTATTTCTCGGTATGGAATGGCCGGCGCTTCTCACTCTCACGCTCGTCGCCACCGGATGGCTGATCGTGGCGGGGCCGGCCGTTGTCTTCCTCTCGCACACGGTCAAGCATCGCGACGCCGGCGTGGGCCGGTCAATGCGCCGGTCGGCGACCGGCAGTGCCATCGCCCTTCTCGTGGTCGGGCTCCTCGCCTGCGTGCTCGACCTTTCGACGCGCGACCTGATGATGCCGGTGACGCTCACGGTTCTTCGATACCTCTGCTATCTCTACCTCGCTCTCGGCGTCGCTGTCCTGGTCCGTGCCTGGACCGCCCGGGTCGCGGACGAGCAGCCCGAGCGCTTCGTGTTCCGGCACCAGGGAGCCACCGGCACCGGCGTGTTCCTCGCGCTCGTTGCGACGGTGCTGATGCCCAAGTTCAGCGGTGGCTCGGAGTCCTCGGCGTATCGGAGCGTGATCGAGTCGGACTTGCGCAATCTCGTCGTCGCCCAGGAGATCTTCTTCATGGACAGCGCTCGGTATGCGGGATCCGTTGCCGAACTGCCGGGATTCCGGGTGGCGGACGGCGCCGATGGGCCAGTCATCGAAGTCGGGACGACCGTTCTTGGGTGGAGTGCGACGATGATGCATTTCCAGCGACCGGGGATGACCTGCGGCGTGGCGGTGAATGTGCCGAACCCGGTTGACGCGTCCGCGGATAGCGCACAGGTGGTCTGTCAGTAGCATCGCGGGCCGCCAGCGAACAGGATAGGCTGGTGCATGGATCCAATCGACAGCTTCGCCAAGTCGCCCGTCATCGGGTCAGCGATTCTCTCCGCGCTTCTCTTCTTCGTCCTGCTGGGTGCGACGAAGCTGTGGCGATCGAAGCGCGCGCCGAAGCCGCTGAAGGAGAGCGAGACCAGATTCACGAGCCGGCCCGACCTTACGATCGTGTTGATCGGGCTGCTGGTGTTGCTGCTCGTGGTGGGTCAGATGATGCGCTTCCTGCGCTGAGGGCGCGCGCCGGTCCGGGCACTCGTCCAGTGCGGCGGCTCAGCGGGCCGGCTTCTCGATGAGATCTCCGAGCTCCGTCGCCGCGAGCTCCGTGAGGAAGCCCGCGATGCGTTCGCAAACGGCGGTGGCGTAGGCTTCGCCCTTCGCGACGGTCGCGGCGCGCGGATCGCCGATCCCCGTATCGGCCGTCACGCGCGTCCACGGACGCGGTGCCCAGGCCCATCCCTCGCGGAACGCGGCGATCCGCCACGCGTTCGCATGGCCGTCCCCCGCCTCGGTGAGCGGCCGCACGAGCGCAGG
>JAYTNC010000334.1:0-3553 GCA_043748515.1 Gemmatimonadota bacterium
TCGTGTATGGCCGCCCCGAGGGGATGACGCTCGAGCACTGCGTGCTGAGTGCCGCCTTCGATCGCACGCCGACGCACTGCCGCGATCTCTGCACCAGGACGCACGTCGACACGGTGCTGAAGGATCCCGCCGGTTACGACTTCCCGGTCGCGACGGATTACGCGTGTCGCAATCGGCTGTTGCACTCGCGCCCGGTGGAAGGGACCGAGTTCCTGGCACGACTGTGGCGTTCCGGCGTGCGTCGGTATCGCTTGGTGTTCAACGTCTTCGATGACGACGTTCGCGCGATCGTGAGCGGTTACGTGGAATCGCTCGCGGCGGTCGCCGCCGGTCGCGATCCGGGCCGACCGGTGCGTGCCGTCGTCGGCGAGGTGTTCACGCGCGGGCATTTCGCGCGGGCCGTGTAGCGGGCGGTCCACTCGGGCGGTCCCTCGCGAGTTCGGCGGCATTGCGCGCCAGCGTGCACGACCGCGATGCGGCACTGACGGCCCCCGCTGTTATCCTTCGCCGTGCCCGCCTCCACGCCCACCATCTCGCCCCGCCTCGCCGAGGCCCGCGCGCTCCTCAAGGAGCGATTCGGGTACGACGACTTCCGTCCCGGGCAGACCGAGGCGGTGAGCGCGGTGCTCGAGGGACGCGACACACTCGTCGTCCTCCCCACCGGTGGCGGCAAGTCGCTCTGCTATCAGGTCCCGGCGCTGCTGCTCGACGGGTTGACGGTCGTGATCTCACCGCTCATCTCGCTCATGAAGGACCAGGTCGACGCGCTCACGGCGCGCGGCTTGCCGGCGACTTTCATCAACAGCACGCTTTCGCAGACCGAGGTGAGCGACCGGATGGCGCGCGTGCAGCGCGGCGAGATCAAGCTCCTCTACGTCGCGCCGGAGCGATTCGACCTCGGCACCACCGCCGAGCGGTTGAAGGCGGTGGGCGTGCGACTCCTCGCGGTCGACGAAGCGCACTGCATCAGCGAGTGGGGGCACGACTTCCGTCCGAGCTATCTGCGCGTGAAGGACGTGCGGCAGCGCCTCGGCGCGCCGCCCACGGTGGCGCTCACCGCGACCGCGACGCCGGAGGTCCGTGAGGATATCGCGCGGCAGCTCGCGCTGCACGATCCCGCACTCGTGCTCACCGGGTTCGACCGCACCAACCTGAGCTACCACGTGATCGCGGTGAAGAACGACGCCGCGAAGGACGCGACGCTGATCGACCTCCTGCGCGAACGCACCGACGACGGCGTCGCGATCGTCTACGCGAGTACGCGCAAGACGGTCGAACGCATCGCGTCGATGCTCCAGCACGCCAAGGTGAAGGCGGTCGCCTACCACGCGGGGCTCGACGACGCGCACCGCGCCGAGGTGCAGGACGCGTTCATGAACGGACGCGCCGCCGTGATCGTGGCGACGAATGCGTTCGGCATGGGGATCGACAAGTCCAACGTGCGGCTCGTGGTGCATCACGCGATGCCCGGCACGCTCGAGGCCTACTATCAGGAGGCGGGGCGCGCCGGCCGCGACCGGCAGCCGGCGACGGCGATCCTGCTGCATTCGTTCCCCGACCGCTTCATGCACGAGTTCTTCATCAACGGTGCGCTCCCAGAGCGCGCGGTGGTGACGGCCGTCTACGACGCATGCCGCCGGATGGCCGACCGCCATGGACTCGTGAGCGACGGGCCTGCATCGATCGCCGCCGAGGCGCGCGGCAAGGTGAGCGACCGCGAGGCGGAGTCGGCGCTGCGGATCCTCGCGCGCGGGGGTGCGCTCGCCGTGGCGGATCCCTCGCGCACGCAGGTGCAGGTGCGGCTACTTGCGACGCCGGAGCGGATCAAGAGCGAACTCAATGACGGCGAGCATGGGCTCGAGCTCGCGTTGCTGCGTTCGCTCTGGCGCCGCGCCGGCGCGTCGTTCCACCTTGGCATCGTCGCCGATCTCGACGCGCTCCCGCCTGGCGTCGGCGGCGCGCAGGGCGCGATGATGCTGCTCGACGCGCTGCAAGACCGACAGATGGTCGTCTGGCGCCGGCTCGGCGAGGGGATCACGCTCAACGACAAGGCGCTCGCCATCGACAGCTGGCCCGTTGACTGGGCGGGGCTCGACCGTCGCCGGCGCGGCGAGCTGCGCAAGCTCGAGATGATCCAGAAGTACGCCTACACCGACCAGTGCCGCCGCGCCTTCGTGCTGCGGTATTTCGGCGACCCGGCCGCGCGTCCCAAGTGCGACGGCTGCGACAACTGCCTCGGCGTGCGGATCGAGGCGAGCGAAGGGCTCGCGTCGGGCAAGGGGAAGCGCAATGCGGCCACGCGGTCCGGTGGCGCGAAGCCGAAGGGATCGGGCGGCAGCGCCGGCACGACCGACGCGCCGCTCACCCGGGACGAGATCGAGTTGCTCGACGCGCTCAAGGTCGTGCGCAGCCGGCTCGCGAAGGAGGACGGCGTGCCCGCCTACGTGATCTTCCCCGACCGCTCGTTGCGCGAGATGGCCCGCGCGCGGCCGCGGACCAACGGCGAACTCGCGCGCGTGCACGGCGTCGGGCCGGCGCGGCTGGAGAAGTTCGGCGCCGCCTTCCTCGAAGTCCTCAGCGGCGCCTGAGCGTCAGTTGCCCTGCTTCTGGCAGATCTCGACGACCGTCCGCGTGAACTGCCGCGGATTGTCGAGGATCGGCCAGAGCTGATCGAGGAAGGCCTTGGTGTCGGCGCGGCGCTTGGGGTCGAGCCCCGAGACAGGCATTGTCCACACCGAGTCGATCGCCGCGCGCTTCTCGCGATAGTGCGCGAGCGTCGGCGCCCACTGCTCGGCCGTCCGGCACGGTCCGCGATGCAGCCGTTCGCGCACCGTGCGGATGCCGAGCGTCGGATTGGGGAAGGAATAACGCGCGTTCACGGCGCCCGACCAGTCGAAGTCGTAGGCGACCGGCACGTAGTCACCGTCCGGCTTCCGGAACAGCTCGATGTTGTGGAGCGCCGCAAGCGACCAGTCGGTGTTCCCGATCCAGTACTCGAAGAGTGAGAGCCGGTCGAGCGTCGAGGAGTCGACGTCGGCGAAGAGCGCCCCGGTCGTTTCCGATAACTCGAGTTTGTGCTCGTCGGCGACCTCCTGCTCGATCTCGAGGAAGAACGCCGTCACGACGATCGGCTTCACGCGATCGGTCGAATCCTTGTAGGTGATGTTCGCGAGTCGCGTCCGGTGATGCACCGGGTTGATCACCGAGTAGGTGCGGTACATCAGGTACTCGAGCAGGATGTACTGCTGGTAGTCGTCGGCGGTGGGACGGCAGGGCGTGACGATCTTGAGCCGCGGGTTCCCCTGGAGGATCGAGCTGTCGCGGGCCGTGCGGCCGGCGCGGATGAAGAGCGGCGGGAAAGCGCAGTTGCGCGCCTGCCGCCGGAAGTGCCCGCGCGCACGCAGCTCCGTCGGCACGCGTCGCGCGGTGCCGTTGGCATCGGTATAGCTCATCTCGGCGCCGAACCAGCGGAGTTCCGTGGAGTCGCGTTCACGGAGCAGGTCGCGGAGGTTCGTCGTGAGCGTCAGCTCGAGCGGCGCTTCGTCGCGGAAGA
>JAYTNC010000335.1:0-3432 GCA_043748515.1 Gemmatimonadota bacterium
GTGCGCAGCCGCGGCACGAGGTCCTCGGGCTTGAGCAGTTCGCGCGCCACCGCATTGAACCGCGCCGCGAACTCGGGGATCCGCGAGGCCTCGATCGTCAGCCCCGCCGCCGCGCGATGCCCACCATGCTTCAGGAGCAGGTCGTCGCAACGGTTGAGCGCGTCGTGCAGGTCGAAGGCGCTTATCGAACGTCCGCTGCCCTTCCCTATGCCATCCTGCACCGCGATCATCATCGCCGGGCGCCCCGTGCGCTCCACCACGCGCGACGCCACGATCCCGATCACGCCCGGATGCCACTCGGTCGAGTCGAGCACGATGCCCCACGTCGTGTCGAGATCCATCGCGTCTATACGGCGCATCGCTTCGTCGAGGATCTTGCGGTCCATCCCCTGACGCTCCTCGTTGAGCTCCTCGCATTCGCGCGCGATGCTGTTCGCCGTCGCGTCGTCCTCGGCCATCAGCAGCTCCACGCCGCGGATCGCGCGGCGCAGACGGCCGAGTGCGTTGAGCCGCGGCGCCAGCGTGAAGCCGATGCGCCCCGCCGTGAGCGGCTTGCCGTCGAGCCGCGCCGCACGGATCAGCGCGGCGAGCCCGCGGTTGGGCGCCTCCTGCATTCGCTTGAGCCCCAGCCGCACGAACACGCGGTTCTCGCCGCGCAGCGGCGCGACGTCGGCCACGGTGGCCAACGCGACGAGGTCGAGCATCGCATGCACCGCGCCCTCGTCACCGCCCAGCAACCGCGTGACCGCGAGCGCGAGCTTGTACGCCACGCCCACCGCCGCGAGGTCCTTGTCGGCCGACGTGCAGTCGGCGCGGCGCGGATTGATGATCGCGAACGCCACCGGCAGCGACTCGGCCGGCAGGTGATGGTCGGAGATGATCAGGTCGATGCCCGCCTCACGCAGCGCGAGCGCGGGCGCGAGGGCGGTCGTGCCGCAGTCGCAGGTCAGCACCACGCGCGCCCCCACCGCCTTCGCCGCGTCGACGCCGGCGGCGCTCAGGTCGTAGCCGTCCTTCACACGATCCGGGATGAACGGCGTGACCTTACCACCGAGTTGTCGCAGCGCGCGCGTCATCACCGTGGTCGAACAGATGCCGTCGACGTCGTAATCGCCGTGCACGAGGATCATCTCACCGCCGCGCACCGCCCGCGCGAGGCGCTCGGCCGCGCGCGGCAGGTCGATCATCGCGTCCGGCGACTCCACCTGTTCGAGCGCCGGCCGCAGGAAGCGCTTGGCCGCGTCGACCGACTGGATGCCGCGCGCCGCGAGGAGCCGGCAGATCGCGAGCGGCACCGCGGCCTGTCCCGGACGATCACCGCTGGGCTTGAGCGCGGCCGCGAGTCGCTCCGCCACGTCGGCGGGCGCGGCGGGAACACTCTCCCAGCGCGCCGCGGGACGGGCGTAGCTCACACCGCCTGGTACATCAGGACGCCGCAGACCTCGCAGAGCTCGATCGTCGTCCCCGCCATGATCGAGTGCCGGCGCTGCATCGGGATCGCGGTGTCGCAGGCGCCGCACGCGAGCGCGTTGAGCGGCACGAGCACATGGATCCGCTTCTTGTTGCGGATGCGGTCGTAGCGCGTGCGGAGCGCGACCGGCACCTGCTCGGCGCTCACCGTGCGCTTGGCATGTGCCGTCGCGAGTTCGCCGTCGATCGACGCGCGATCGGCCGCCACCTCGGTGCGCGCCGTGCCCTGCTCGGCCTCGCACGCGGCAAGGTCGGCCTGCTGCCGGTGCAGCACGCCGCGCAGCTCCTCGAGCTTGCGGCTTAGCGCAAGCAGATCGCTCTCCTCGCCGGCGACGATCTTCTTCGCCTGCTCCATCTGCGCGGCGGCGGCGGTCGCCTGCCGCATCGTCTTCACGGCGTCGAGCTGAGCCTGGTTGCGGTCGATCAGTCCGCGGTGCTCGACGATCTTGTCGCGCAGGAAGGCTTGCTTCTTCTCCTCCGCCGAGACGAGCGCACCCTGCCGCTCGAGGCTGTCGACGATCCGCTGCCGCCGTGTGTCGAGTTCGCGGATCCGGGGCTCGAGCGCCGCGAGGCGCGTCTCGAGGTCGTGGATCACGAGGTCGTCGTTCTGCAGGGCGAGCAGGGCGTGGATATCGGACATGACACTCAGAGCTGAAGATGGAGCGTGCGGGACGGCCATGAGCTTCCGTCGCACATCGCTGGGATAAACTTGCCTCATAACGCGACGATTTCCTACCACCTGCCCCTGCGACCCGCCATTCACCGCGATCGCCGGACACTTCCCCACGACTGCCCGCCGAGCGCCAGCTTCTCGTCGCGCAGCCGCGCGAGCGCCATGTTGATCCGGTCCTTCTCCTCGCTGCTCGCGAGACCCAGCAGCGATTTGAGCGACTGGATCCGCGCCTCCACCGACCGGAAGCGCAGCCGCTGGAGTCCGTCGGCCACGCTCGTCTTGGCGTCGACCACCGCGTCCTTCTCGCTGCGAAGCTCCTCGTACACGTGGACGGCGAGCGGCCAGAGCTCCTCGGCGATCACTTCCGGCGGCGCGTCGGCACCGTGCCGGAGGCAGGCGTCGTAGATCGCCCGGTAGACCGGGTCGCGCAGCACGCCCGGCGCGTCGTCGCCGAGCGCGTCCTGTTCCTCTGAGGTGCCGCCGGGCATCTCATCGGCCTCGATCTTCCCGAGTTCCTCGATGATCTGGTCCTGCCACACCGGCTGTGTGAGCAGCACGCGCAGCAGCGTCTGCTCCGCGTTCCCCTGCTCCACCTCCGACTTGTACGGTCCGGTGGGCATGGGCTCCGGCATCGGCGGCGGCGCATCGGGCCACATGTCCTCGGGACTCGCCAGCTTCCCCCGCGGCGCGGAGCGCTCAGGGGGGCGCGCGGCCGCGGACGTCGTGCGCACGCCGCTCCCGCGCCGCACCGTGTGCAGCTCGCTCAGCAGCACTTCGCGCGCGACGCCCGCCGCCTGCGCGGCCCGCGCCAGGTACATGTCGCGCGTGACCGGATCGGTCGCCGCGCGGATCGTCGGCAGGAGCCGGTCGAGCGCGCGCCGCTTGTGCTGCAGGTCGGCGAACCAGCCGGCGCGCTCGAGCAGTTGCACCTTGCGGTCGAACACATCGAGCGCGCCCTCGATCAGCTTCTCGACGGCCTCCCGCCCCTGCGTGCGCACGAACGTGTCGGGATCCTCGCCGTCGGGCAGCGTGACCACGCGCACCTCGAGCCCCTTCGCGAGCAGCACGTCGGCCGCGCGGAAGGTCGCCTTCTGCCCCGGTGCGTCCGAGTCGTACAGCAGGAACACGTGCCGCGAGTACTTGGCGAGCAGGTCGGCCTGCTGCTCCGTCAGCGCGGTGCCCATCGGCGCGACCACGCACTCGACGCCCGCTGCCACGAGCCGCAACGCGTCGAAGTAGCCCTCCACGAGGATCACGCGCTCGTCGCGGCGGATCGGATTGCGCGCGTT
>JAYTNC010000336.1:0-3167 GCA_043748515.1 Gemmatimonadota bacterium
CGCCATCGCGGTCATTTCGGGCTCCTTGGCCGCGTCCTGCGCGACAAGCGCGCTCAGCGCAGCACGACTCCCGCCCGCGAGCAAGTCACGCACACCGGCGATCCCGATCGCCTCGAGCGCCGCACCCGCCTTGCGCGCCGCCCACGCTTCGTGCGCCGCGAGGGTCCCCTGCACCTTCGCCCAATCGGCTTCCGTCAGCAGCGTCGGCTCGCCGCCGAGGATCGGCGAGACCACCTGCGTGCGGAAGGTCTCGATCGCCCCGGCCCAGGCGGGATTGAGCCCCTCGACCACACCCGAGGCGCCGCCGGTCGACTGCGCCTGCAGAGGGAGCGCGCGCCACGCCTCGATGCGCGCGAGCGGGAATCCCGCCACTTCCTGCGCGGTGATCGAGAGGTCGTGCGCCGCCACCGTGAGATACTCGTCCTCGCGGCGGTTGAGCGCCGCGATCGAACGCGCATCGTACGCCGCCAGTCGGCAGCGCGCGAAGAAGTCGTCGATCTTCGCGCGCACGACACCCATCGTCGCGACGGCGACCGGCGTGGCCTCACCGAGCGGCAGCAACGTCTTCGCGTTCGCCTCGCCTTCCTTCCACCAGGCGTCGAAGGCCGCGCAATCGTCGAAGAACTTGTCCAGCGCCGCCCGCGTGATCCCGGGCTTGCCGCTGCGGTCGGTCATCGCCCCCGAGTGCGCCACCACCTGCTCGGCGACCGCATTGAGCCCCACGTCGTCGATGAAGTCCACCGGCATGACCCCGTCGCCGTTGAAGCGCGCTTCGGTGAAGACGCGCGCGGTCTCCATGGTGTCGGCCACCGCGATCGAGGCCTGCCCCGCCTTGCCGAGGATCGACAGGATCCCACGCGCCGAAGCGGCGATCTGCTTCCCCTCGGCCGACGTCTCATCAATCGACGCGAGAGGCAGGTCGCCCCCGCCGAAGATCGTGTCGAGGCTCTTGAGAACGCTCCCCGTCCACTTCACCGCCGCGATGACCTCGGGGACGCGGATCCGGCCGTCGCCGTCGCTGTCCATGAGGCGCAGCGTGCGCTCGTCGATCTCGAGTCCCTTCACCGGGCAGGCGAGCGCGACCCAGAGTTTCGGGTCGAGCTGGTCGAGCGCGAGCAGGTCGGCGCTGCGCTCGAGCGCGACCTGATCGGAGCCGCCGGCGCGGAAGAAGCGCCACTGGTGGGTCGGTGTGGGAACGGTCATCGGCGATCAGGGCAACGGGTTGGGAAGGTTTTCGCGACCGAAAGATCGCGCCGGCGCAGGCGGCTTGTCGAGGCGCCGGGACCGACGGCTTGCACTAATCAATGCAACTTGATATGTTGATGCATGACCTCCGCGACCACATCCGCCGCGCTCGAGAGCCTGGAGCGCCACGCCGCACTCTTTCACGCCCTCTCCGATCCGCGTCGGCTCCGGATCCTCGACCTGCTCCGCGCCGGCGAGCAGTGCGTCTGCGACCTGCAGGCGGCGCTCGACTGCGGGCAGTCCCTGCTCTCCTTCCATCTCAAGACGCTGCGCGAGGCCGGCCTCGTCGCCGTGCGGCGCGACGGCCGTTGGGCGCACTACGCCCTCGCTGCCGATGCACTCACGCACGCCGAAGAAGCGGTCGCGGCATATCGCATCCCGGCGACGGAACGTCGCAAGCTACCCGTGGCCTGCTGCGGCTGATCCGCCGCTCGACCACACACCATCCACTCGCTACGCGGAGCAGACCCATGACCACCACCCAGCCCGAGATCCATTCCATCGTCCGCGCCAAGTACGGCGAGGCCGCCACGCGCGCCGCCAGCGGAGAGCAGTCGTCCTGTTGTGGCGCATCCTGCTGCAGCGGCGACGAGAAGGACCCCATCACCTCGGACCTCTACGACGCGTCGCAGGTGCAGGGCATCCCCGCGGCGGCGGTGCTCGCATCGCTCGGTTGCGGCAATCCCACCGCGCTGGCTGAACTCGCCGAAGGCGAGACGGTGCTCGACCTCGGCTCCGGTGGCGGCATCGACGTGTTGTTGTCCGCGCAGCGCGTCGGCCCCACGGGCCACGTGTACGGTCTCGACATGACTGACGAGATGCTTGCGCTCGCGCGCCGCAACGCCGAGGCCGCCGGTGCGACGAACGTCACCTTCCTCAAGGGGCAGATCGAGCGGATCCCGCTCCCCGATGCTTCGGTGGACGTCATCATCTCCAACTGCGTCATCAACCTCGCGGCCGACAAGCCCGAGGTGCTCCGCGAGGCGTTCCGCGTGCTCAAGCCCGGCGGTCGATTCGCCGTCAGCGACGTGATCGTACGCGGCGAGATCCCCACGGCGGTGCGTCGATCGATGGAGCTCTGGGTGGGCTGCATCGCCGGCGCGCTCGAGGAGCAGGAGTTCCTCCGGCTGCTCACGGAATCAGGCTTCGTCAGCCCGTCGATCGAGCCCACGCGCGTCTATAAGGCGGAAGATGCCCGCGCGTTCCTGAAGGACTCCGGGCTCGACGCCGACGCCGTCGCGGACGACATCGACGGCGCGTTCTGCAGCGCCTTCATCCGCGCGATCAAGCCGCGGGTGAGCGCCGCGTGAGCGACGCCGCCTCGGCCGGAACCTCCGGCCCCGCCGAGCGGCTCGTTCTCGAGTTGCTCGCAAGCGCGCGTGCGAGCGCCGTGCAGGACGCCGTGCAGGACGTCGTGCTGCTCACGACGACGGCCGAGCGCTGGTTCGCTTCGGCTTCGTACGCATCGAACGGAGCGATGCGCCGTCCGCGCTGCAGGCGTCGGAGGAGTTCAGGGGCGCCTGCCCGACGTCGGCCGTGGTCATGCGGCTTCACTTGCAGACGTGAGATCGCAGACAGGAATGGGCGGCCGACTACCGCGTGAACGCGAAAGGGCCGCCTGAACAGGCGGCCCCCTCACATCTCACTCCTTACATCTGCCCTAAGTGGAGGCGGGGAGATTCGAACTCCCGTCTTACATAAGATCTTCCGCAACGTCTACGCGCGTATCCCACCGATTGGTGTTTCCGTGCGCTGGCCGGTGGGCCTCCCACGCACAGATGAGTCCTTCTTGATCTCGCCGACCGGCGGAGGACACACCGGCAAGCCAGCCCGAATTTTCGATACCTGAGTGCCGCCTCGGGCGGGGCTACCTCTCAGGCACTGCTGGGTAAAGCTAAGCTTTACGCAGCGAGAGCGAAGTT
>JAYTNC010000337.1:0-2793 GCA_043748515.1 Gemmatimonadota bacterium
GGTCACTACTTCGGCCATCATCGCCGCCTGCCCCTCTCCCTCACCCACCGCTTCTCGGCGGCACTCGCCGATGCGTCGGGGTGGTTCGTCCTCAAGAACTCAGGGCAGATTCGCAAGACGGTGCGTGGGCGTCCGTACGACGTCGAGAGGCCCATCACCCTCGTCCGCACCGATGCTACCGCGTCTGCCGCGGGCCTGCGGCGCGCGATCGAGCTCGTAAGGGCGACGCACGGGCGACCGGCGGGCGAACGAGCGTCCTGCTCCTCGGGCGCTACCGGAACGATGAACCGGCGACCTTGGCCGATCTCCAGCGCGACCACCCCGAGCTGGTCCTCACCTTCAGCACCATTCACCGCGCCAAGGGAGCCGTGGTCGATGCCCAGGTGTTCCTCCTCGAGCGGACCCAGCGACTCGTCGTCGTGCTCGCGTGCCTCGAGCAGCCCGATGTCGTGCAACAACCCGACGAGGTACGCATCCTGTGCGCCGATCACGCTGCTGTCGCCGACCACGCTCCAGAGGCTTCCCGCGAGCCCGGCGACGGTCGCGCTGTGCGCCCAGAACTCCAGATGATCGAAGCGCGCGGAGTTCACCAGGCGCAACAGGCGCGAGGTCAGCGACGGGTCCTGATCGAGCAATCGCGCGACATGCGCCGCCCCCGCATTCGGATTGTCGAGCGCCCGATGCAGTTCGAGGACGATGCTCGGCAGGGTCGGGAGATCCTCCCCACGGCTGACGATGTCCTGCAGGCGCGGGTCGATGTAGGCCACGGGTCGTTGCGAGAGCAGGAGTCCCTGCTAGTTTCGGCGCGGAGGCTGCCTCGCTTGACCCCCTGCCCGCGCGGCGTCCTCTGCACCCGCTTGGCACTCCGCCACGCCACCCGCACCTCGGGGTCGCGGCTGCCGGCCGATCAGGATGACGGTGGTGCAGACCTTCAGGGGCTGAGGCCCCAGCTAAGGCAGCAGTCGGTCCTGGCGCACATAGTCCATGTAGCGTGCGGTCTCGTCGGCGACCGCACGACCGTGCATCGCTTCGACGATCGCGAACGCCATGTCGATCCCGGCCGACACGCCCGCCGACGTGACGATCCCGTCTTCGACCACTCGTGAGTGGGCTTCGACCTGGATCGTCGGGTCCATTTCTCCCAGAAGGGCCAGGGCGCCCCAATGCGTGGTGGCGCGCCGGCCGGCGAGCAGCCCGGCACTGGCCAGTAACAGCGCGCCGGTGCACACCGATGTCACGCGTCGGGCGCTCGCGGCGACGTGCCTGATCCAACTGAGGGTCGCGACATCGTGCAGGAGGGCTCGAGTGCCGAAGCCTCCCGGAACCACGAGCACATCGATCGGCGGGGCCGCACTGGTGTCGAAGTCGGGAAGCACTCGAAGTCCGCCGGTCGCCGTCACCAGAGCACCACCGACTGCGACGGTGAAGACGCGAAACGGCGCCGACTCTTCAGTGCGACGCGACTCGATGCCAGGACTCAATCGCGTACGAGAGAACACTTCGTAGGGCCCAGCGAAGTCGAGCACCTCGACGCCGTCGAAGAGCAAGATCCCAACAGTCACCTTGTCCACGTTCCTGCCTCCCTGCTCAGAGTTTGGATCGCTGACAGTACGACCTGCCAGCGGTTGCGGCCAGCACGCGACGACGACTTGTTCGCCTGTTACCGGATGAACCCGATCGTCGGTCGTGGCGGATCGCGCCGGGGCGCCGGGTTCATGAGTTCCTTGATGGCGTCGAAGACGACCGCGAACTTGCCATCATACTTCCGCTCCAGCTCCTCGAGTCTCCGAGCGAGATCTCCGTGCGTCGCCAGCAGCTCGCGTACGTGCACGAAGGCCCTCATGATCGCGACGTTGACGTCGATCGCGCGTCGACTGCGGAGCACGCTGGAAAGCATCGCAACGCCCTGTTCCGTGAACACGCGAGGAGTCTTCCGCCGGCCGCCATGCGAACTTGATATCACAGATTGTGATATCAAGTTCGCAGCCTCATTCGGAGTCAGCGTGAAGGCGAAGTCTGCAGGGAAGCGGGCCAGGTTCCTCGCCACCGCCTGATTGAGCGCCCCGGTCGAGACGCCATAGAGTTCCGCGAGGTCGCGGTCGAGCATCACCCGAGAGCCGCGCACGAGCAGGATGCGCTGCTCGATCGTGCGAGCCAACACGGGCATTCCACCGCTGCGCGTGGCGTTGGACTTGTCGGTCATTCGGGAATGATCGATCGCGAGCGGCACGTTGCGGCATCGAATCCATGCGCCCGACATCGCCGGACGGCAGGCCGGTACTCCGGGGGGCGAACCTGCATCGTGAGTGGCGGATGCCGAACGTCCGAGAAGCCGCCGCGGACCCGGCTTGGCTCGGCCAGAGATCCTCAGCGCACCTCGCACGGCCGCCCGCACACCGCGCAGGTCTTGGATGGAGATGCTCTGTCTTCAAGGCCTTCTTGCGTCATCCGTGCGCTCCGGCGTCTGCGAGCCAAGGTCACCGGGGTGTCTTGTCGTCTCACCTCCATAGTCCTTCAAGTCCGCGACCGCGGGCCGCTGCGACGCCCTCGCTCGTGAGGCCCAGGCGAATGGCGTGCTCCGCGACGAGCCCTTCGTCGGTGACGTCTTCTTGCTCTACAGCCGGCTGCGCCAGCGGTTCGTCCGCACGCGAACTCGTGTCCACCCGCCTCCGCACGCTGGTCGCGCTGCTCGTGAGCTTCCTCCGACTGTACAAGGGCTCCACCCTGTCGCTCCAGCAGTTGCAAGCCGTGGCCGATGCTCAACAGGGCCGCCGCGCCGACCGCGACCGCGCG
>JAYTNC010000338.1:0-1597 GCA_043748515.1 Gemmatimonadota bacterium
GCGAAGCAGGGAGTGCTCTACGGCAACCAGGACCGCGGCAGCGTCGCGCGGATCACCAACCGCTTCAAGTTCTCGTATCCGGGCTTCAGCGGCAAGGTCGGCGCCGTCGCCACCTGGAGCGTCTTCCGCAACATCCTCAACGAGGAGCGCGCCGGCATCGACGTGATCGACGGCTGGGACGAGCCCTTTCCCGGCGCGCTCGGCCGCGACCCGCGTCGTGTGCTCGTCAACGAGCTCTACCGAACGAGCCTGCGGTACTGGCCGGGCAACGCCTTCGACGCGCCCATGCAACTCGCGGCCAAGGAGTACATCCGCCTCCACAAGCCGCGCCTGCTCTTCGTCGGCACGGCGAGACCGACGAGTGGGCGCACGGCCGCCGCTACGACCTCACGCTGCGCTCGCTGCATCAGGTCGACGCCTTCGTCGCCGATCTCTGGCGCGTCATGCAGGGCATCAGGCAGTACCGCGGGCGCACGACCTTCATCATCACGACCGACCATGGCCGCGGCGGCAGCGCCGACGACTGGACCTCGCATGGCGAACGTGTGACGCAGTCGCAGGTCGCGGCGACCATCGCCGCGCTGCTCGGCAAGGAAGACGCGTACCGCGCCGCCTCGCCGCGCTCGGCACCCGCCGTCCGTGAAGCGCTCAGTCGGCCGCGGCGGTGAGCCACCACCCGCTGCACCACCGGCGCGTCATCTACCTCGTCGTCTTCCTCGCCGTGGTCGCCGCCGTCACCACATCGGACGTCGTCCATGACGCCTTCGTCGACGTGCTCAGGACCGCCGAAAGCGTCATGCGAGCCTATCCGCGCGCCGGCATGGCGATCTTCGTCCTGCTCGCCGCGATGTCGGCGATGCTCTCGTTCTTCTCCTCGTCGGCGCTCGTGCCCATCGGCGTCTTCGTCTGGGGACCGACCACCACCGGCCTCCTCCTCTGGATCGGCGGCGTGAGCGGCGGCTCCTTCGGGTACTGGTTCGCGCGTACCCTCGGCCGCCGCATCGTGAAGCGGCTCGTGCCCGAAGCACCGTTCCGACGCTACGAGACCTTCTTCCGCGAACGCGCGCACTGGCCGACGATCCTCCTCTTCCGCGTCGCGCTGCAGTCGGAACTGCCGAGTTACGTGCTCGGCGCCCTCCGGTATCCGTTCCCGAAGTACCTGCCGATGATGATCCTCGCCGAGCTGCCGTACGTCATCTTCGTCACGTATCTGGGCCAATCGCTCATCGACAGGAACGGGATGATCTTCGCCATCGCGCTCCTCCTCGGCGTGTCGTTGACCGTCGTCGCCTTCCGCGCATTGCAGCGGGAGATGCGCGAGGCCTGAGCCGCCTATTGCGCGATGGAAGGGAAATAGTTTCTATCCCTTCCTATATGTCCTTGATGCCGACCCGGTGACCGCGGCACCGATCGCGCTTCGCGCCTATTCGGACGCACCCTTCCTGGTGTGGGTCCTGGCGCCTGTCGTCGAGACCGACGACGCCGACATCGCGTGGTACTCCGACTTCTCGCAGAGCAAGGCCGAGTACGAACGCGCCTTCGCCGCACTCGGATTCGCCTGGCGCTGGCAGCCGGTCACCCTCGCGGACTATCGCGA
>JAYTNC010000339.1:0-2267 GCA_043748515.1 Gemmatimonadota bacterium
GAGATCCCGACCACCGCGACGCCGTCGGCCTCGAAACGCGGCATCGCATCGCGGAACTCGCACGCCTCCACGGTGCAGCCCGGGGTGCTCGCCTTCTGGAAGAAGAAGAGCACGACCCGCTTCCCCTCGAAGTCGTCGCGCGAGACCCACGCCCCCGTCTCGTCCTGCAGCCGGAAGTCCGGCGCCTTCGCACCCACCTGCGCACCAAGCCTCGCCACCACCGTCACAACGCCCCCCGTGCCCGCGCGCGCTCCACGTAGAACCGGAATGCCTCGGCGCTCGACTTCTCCGGGCGGTATCCGAACTCCTCCTGCAGGCGCCGGTTCGAGAGCACCGGCCTGTACCGGAGGAAGTCCACCTGCTCCGGTCCATAACGCCCCACGCGGAGCAGTCGTGCCAGCCGGAGCGCGCCCTCGAGCACCGCTCCCGGGAGCGTCAGCTGGGGCGACCCGAGGATGGCCGCGATCTCGTGGATCGTGAGCCGCCCGCTGCCAGCGAGGTTGAACACGCCCGCGCGGTCCCCCTCCACGCCATGCAGGATCGCCCCCACCACGTCCTCGTCCCACACGAACACGAATGGCGAATCGCTCCCGCGCACGGTGAGGATCCGCTTCCGCGCGAAGAGCGCCGTGATCTGGTTCTGCGTCGTCGCGCCCAGCACGGTGCTGATCCGCAGCACCAGCTGCGCCAGCCGCGGATGCGACGCGCGATAGCCGGCGAGCAGCTCCTCGACGAGCCGCTTGTGATACGCGTAGGCGAATCGGTCCCCGGCGCGCAGTGGATCGGCCTCGTCGATCCACTCGGGATTGTCGGCATGATACCCGTACGCGGCGCCCGAACTCGACACGGTCAGGTGCCGCACGCCGGCCGCGAGACAGCACTCGACCACGTTGCGCGTGCCGTTCACGTCGATGTCGTAGTCGCGGCCGCGATCGCGCCCGCCCTCGAGTACCGACGCGAGATGTACCACGTGCGTGATCCGGTGCTCGTGCAACGCCGCCTCGAGCGCGCGGTCACGCACGTCGAGCATCCGCACCGGGAACGGCAGATCCGAGCGCGCCCGCAGGTCGGTGCCCAGCACGAACGCGCCGCGCTCCGCGAGCCGCGAGCCGAGCAGGCTGCCAACGTACCCCGCGCCGCCGGTGATCAGCACGCGCCGGGGTGCGCTCATGCGCCCGCCGCCACGGCGATCGTCCCGCGCGCGTCGTCGAGCGGCGGCCGGCGGCCCCACCACGTGGTGAGCGCGAGCCCGGACACCAGGTGCCAGACGCCCCAGAACGCGGTGATCAGCAGCATCGAGCCCGCGGCCGGGAAGAACGTGAAGAGGATCGCGAGACCGAGTGCCGAGTTGTGGATGCCCACCTCGATCGTCACCGCGCGCCGGTCGGCGTCGCCAAGCCCCGCCGCGCGCGCCACCAGCATGCCGATCCCGAGCGCCATCGCGTTCTGCCCGACCACGAGCCAGAAGAAGTCGGGGAAGCGCGACACGAACAGCCCGCGGTTCTCCACGAACGCCACCACGATGAACGCGATCAGCACGAGGAACGAGACGGTGCGCATCGGCCGCTCGACCGCCGCGGTCACGCGCGGCGCGCGCGCGCCGACGAACATCCCCAACAACATCGGCAGCGCGAGCACGAGCGCGACCTGCGCGAGGATCCCGCCCACCGGGATCGTGATCTCCTGCAGCAGTTCCCGCGTGCGCGGATTGAGCCAGCCGTAGAGCGCGAAGTTGAACGGCGTCAGCACCGTCGCCGCGAGGCTCGAGACCGCCGTGAGGCTCACCGAGAGCGCGACGGTGCCCCGCGCGCGCCAGGTGAGGATGTTCGAGAGCGCGCCGCTCGGGCAGGCGGCCACGAGCATCATCCCGAGCGAGAGCGCGGGGTCGACCTTGAACACCCACGTGAACAGGCAGGTCGCCGCCGGCGTGAGCACCGCCTGCGCCGCGAGTCCGGCCAGCGCGCCGGCGGGGCGCGCCACCACGCGTTGGAAGTCCGCGACCCGCAGATCGAGCGAGACGCCGAACATCATCAGTGCGATGATCGCGTTGAGCAGCACGAGCCCCGACGGGTCGAAGCGCAGCGCCAGCGCGTCGTTCATGCGCGCGCCGCGCCGCGCACCGCGGCCGGCGTCGTGGCCGGCGCGCCCATCGCGCGCAGGTGGCGCCGCATCGCCTTCAGGTACGAATCCTTGTGCACGTAGTACGCCATGCGGTCGAGCTTGAGGTACGCATAGCCGCCGTCCACGCGCGCGCCCGACCACGCGCG
>JAYTNC010000340.1:0-8909 GCA_043748515.1 Gemmatimonadota bacterium
GCGCGGGCTCGTCGCGGCGAGTTCGCGGATACTCGGCGCGCTCGACGTGGTCGCGGGCGACGTGATCCCGCGCGGCGGGAGTGCGGCGGGTACGGCGGCGCCCGAGTTCGGGGGCTCGCGCGTGGCGAAGCCGCAGGCGGCGTGGCGGGGGATCGTGCCGACGTGGATGCGGATCGCGGCGGGGTTCGTGCTCGTGGCGGGTGTCGCGTATCTCGGGCGCGGACGCGGTGACATGGGATCGCCGCCGACCGTGGCCGTGACGGACGCGGCTGCTGCTGCTCGCACTGCGGCTTCGCCGATTGCTCCGCCCATCTCTCAGCCGGTCGTTGCACCCACTGTCGAGCAGGAGCGCAAGCTGATCGCCGCGGCGAAGCAGAACGAAGCCGATCCGTCGCGACGCGAAGCGCTGTCGCCCGTGGCGGCGATGCTGCCGCCGCAAGAACGGACGGCTCCCGCTGCGGCTCCTGCTCCGGGGTCCGCTCCGGCATCTGTCGCGACGACACGCGGCGTAACTGGCGGCGTCGCGTCTCCGATCGTCATGCGCGCCGCGACCGAACCGCAGGCCGCGGCCGGCGCCGCGGCGGGAATCACGGCCGGCGCGGCAACGGTGACCGCAGACCGAGAACTGCGCGCGAAGTCGATGCAGCGCGCCGTCACGGCAGCGCGTTCCGCGGAGGCCGAACGAACGATCGACAGCCCGAATGCGCTCTCGGCACTCATGGCGGACCGTGCGGAGAACGCCGCTGCGCTCGCGACCGTCACGGGTTGCTGGCGCGCGCAGACCGCGGCGCGTGTCGACTCGATCCAGACCTCGATGCGCGTGGTACGCGTCGCCGGCGACACGCTCGTGCTGGCGCTCACGCCGGCGGGAGCGGAGGTGCGGGTGTTGCGGGGCTCGGCAGACGCGTTGACCGGCACTGCGCGCGATGTTTCGGGCCGGTCAGCGGCGTTCCGTGCTGAACGGACCGCCTGTACGCCCTAGGTTCGTGGTTGCCACGAACCCAGAGGTGTCATACGTTGTCATACATGAAGACATCAGCCCTCACCATCCGCCTGGACGGTGCCCTGCAGCGACAGTTGGACAAGCTGGCGAAGGCGTCGGGCCGCTCGCGCAGCGACATCGCGCGTGACGCGCTGCGCCGGCAGCTCGCGCTGCTGCAGTTCGAGGACGCGCGCCGGCAGATCATCCCCTTCGCGGAGGCCCGCGGCTACCTCACGGACGAGGACGTCTTCCGCGCCGTGTCGTGAGGGTCTGCCTCGACACGAACGTGCTCGTGGCGGCCTTCGCGACACGGGGACTCTGCGCGGACGTGCTCCGCACCGTGGTCACGAAGCACGAACTCGTCATCGGCGACGTGATCCTCACGGAACTTCACCGCGTCCTGAAGTCCAAGTTCCGACTTCAGGAGACGCAGCTGCGCGCGGTCGAAGCGGCGCTCGCTCCGTACCCGGTCGTGCCGAAGCCGGTCGCGCCCTCACCGATCGAGCTGCGCGATCCCAGTGATCGCTGGATCATCGCGACCGCTGTGGACGGCGAGGCCGATGTGCTCGTGACGGGTGATCAGGATCTGCTGAGCGCGCGAGCGGACGCACCGCTCGCGATCGTCGACCCGCGTGAGTTCTGGGAGATGCTGCGGCGCGGAGCGAAGGGCTGAGCCGCGTCGTGACCTGCTGAGGCCGCGGATTGCTTCAGCGATGATCTCTCTTCCGCAAGCAGATTCCCGTGCGTGATCACCGCGCAGCTGGAGGAGTGCGCTAACATTATAACATCATGATGCCATTGCATTTGGAACATAAGCGACATATGATACTCGCATGTCCGAAATCCGACGCTACCTGGCGCAAATCGGCGCCCGGGGCGGGCGCAAGAGTCGGCGCACCCTCACGCCCGAGACCGCGCGGGCCATGGTCCGCGTGCGCGAGGCGCGGCGCGCGTATCGGCGGTTCCGCACGACCTGCTTCTGGTCCTATGCTCCCGACCTCGTGATCACCGCCGCCGACGTACCGTGGGTCGCCGAGCAACTCATGCGACACGGCGATCGCCAGGCGTACCTCGTGGGGGACCGTCTGTGCCGCTGACCGCGTTCCAGCACACGCTGCTCGCCACGCTCGCCCACGCGCCGACGGCCGAGCGGTACCTCGCCGGCGGAGCGGCGCTGCACTTCGCGCCGCACTCGGCGCGGTACAGCGACGACCTCGACTTCTTCCACGATTCCGAGCAGCGCGTGGCGGCCGCCTTCGCGGCAGATCGCGGGCATCTCGAATCCGCCGGCTACGCGGTCCATGTCGAGCTGAGCCAGCCGGGCTTCATCCGCGCCGTCGTCGGCCGCGCCGGCGACGCCACGCGCGTGGATTGGGCACACGACTCCGTCTGGCGCTTCATGCCGCTCGTGCCCGACGCGCTCGGCGGCTGGCTGCTCCACCCGGTCGACCTCGCGCTCAACAAACTGCTGGCGCTCGCGGGCCGCGCGGAACCGCGGGATTTCTTCGACATCCTCTTTGCGCACCGCACGATCCTGC
Source organism: Gemmatimonadota bacterium (assembly GCA_043748515.1). Classification (GTDB taxonomy): domain Bacteria; phylum Gemmatimonadota; class Gemmatimonadetes; order Gemmatimonadales; family Gemmatimonadaceae; genus Pseudogemmatithrix. The sequence continues at coordinate 2,521 of JAYTNC010000340.1, forward strand.
CGCTCGGCGGGCTCGTCTGGGCGGCGGCGGGAAAGGACCCGGGCCTCTCCCCGCTCTCGCTCCTCGAACTCTTGAAGCGACGGGGGCCCGGTCGGCCGGAGGAGTACCGGCGCCTGCAGCTCGCCGAGCCGTTCGATTTCGAGGGCGCGCGCGCCACATGGCGCGAGGCGCTCGAGGCCGCGGAGCTGTTCGTGCGCGCACGCCCGGCGACCGAACTGGGCTGTCTCTATTTCGACGCGCGCGCGGGACGCTTCACGTTGCCGAGTGGAGACGCGACGCTCGAGGCCCAGGGCGTGGTGACGCACTACGGTACGCCGGGGGGCGTGTTGCCGAAGCTCACCGAGGCCCGCCTCGCCGGCGAGGGTGACGTCCAGCGGACTGAATAGCCAGGGACGCCTCTGACAAGACTGTCCGGCAACATGGCTAACACTCACGCCGGCATTCGTGACCCATGCAGCCGTGCCCGTCACCCTCCGCACTTCAATCCTCCTCGTACTCCGCCTCGCCGAGCGTCTCCCCACCCAGCCCCGTCGCCCCCGCGAACCGCTGGCACTGCGCCAGCGCATACGCACTCAGCTTGTCGATGTCCATGAGCGTCTGCAGCTGATCGAACTCCGCTACGGTAGCAGGCTACCTTCGGCAGGTGCGGCTGCGAGGAAGGGAATTCCGCGAGACCGATGTTGAGGTGCAGAGAACGGATTGGCGCCAATTGGGCGCCAATTGGGCGCCCATGCGCACGGCACGCGCCGGGCACATCGGCGCAACACCTTGCGGCACATGCAGTTGCGGCAGCGGGCGTTGCGGTACGAACCGTGCCTTAGAGAGAGGCGACGCGGTCAGCCGATCGCGAACCCACCTCGGAGGCATTCCGTGTCGCTTCGCCTGTTCCGCGTGTTCATCGTCGCGCTGGCCACCTCTGTTTTCGCTGCTCGGCCGGTCCTTGCTCAAGGCTGTACGCTCGTGGACTGCCCCAATCAGGCCCCCGCCGTGAGCGTGGCAGTCTCGCCCGTCTCACCTTCCACGCCCAGCGTGACGCTCACCGTGTATGCGTCGGATGCCGAGGGGCTCGCCATGAGTTCGTGGTAGTTGTGGGTGAATGGGAATGAGCAATCGTCGTGGTACGCGCAATCCGTCGTGTCGAACCCGAGAAGCGCGAACATCTCCGTCTCGGCGACGGGGGACTTGCTCCTGGTGGCCGGTGCGAACACGGTCCGCTCACGCATCTGCGACGTCGCCGTGCCGTCGCTCTGTGCCGAACAAGAGATCGTTGTCACCGTGGGGGCACCGCCGGGGCCTCTTCCGGCGCAGGGGACACCCTACTTCTCGCTCGCACAACGCGTCGACGCCCGCTCGCTCGCGGCGGGAGGCTCGACATTCGGCTACATGACGCCGACCTATGTGACGGTGAACACACCGCGCGGACTGTCGTTGATGTACTCGAGCGAAGTCGCCGAGTCGAGGACGACGGTGGAAGTCGACGCGATTGTGCGGTCGCAAGAGACGCCATCCCGCGTGTCACTTGAGGTCCTGACGCCGGGAACCGGCGTGGTGGTCTCGGCGGCGTACTTCCTGGGGGACACCGGCGCGATGCGACTCGCGACGCGATTCACATCCGTCTGTAGCGGAGGCACTCCCGTCTGCGCGACTCCGTACGACGTGCGGGTGAGTGCGTACTACAGTGGCGGAGTAGTGAAGCAGCAAACGTGGCCGGGAGTCCGAGTGCTCGCGCACGTGTCCACGAACAGCAACTATGGGCGCGGCTGGATGCTCCCGGGAGCATCCCGCCTGATCGCGCAGGCTGACGGTGTGGTGCTCTGGGATGGGGCTGGCGGGATCGCCTTCTTCGCAAAGACCTCCTGCACAGGCTCCGGGCCGAGCGAGAGTTGCGAGTACTCATCACCCCAGGGAGACTTCACGACATTGGCGCGCCGCCCGGCGCACGCGAGTTACGGCACACGATACTTCCGCGCGAACCGCGCGGGCGACACGACGTACTTCGACGACGCGGGGTTGCTGCTCCGCACGAAAGCAAGATACGGGAAACTGCAGACGACGGTGGCGTGGATCACCGACGCCCTCGGTGTGCGCGTGGCCTCGATCACCGATCCAATGAACCGGACGATGACGCTGCAGTACGAAGCCGCACAAGGTGGCGCAGGCTTCCGACCGGGATCACTGAGATACATCGATCTTCCCGATGGTCGTCGCGTGAGCGTACAAGTGGAGAACGCGACGGGGAACCTCGTGCGGATCGACGGCCCGGACGGCGTGATGGACCTGAGTGCGGCGTACGCGGTCGGCACGAACCGATTGACATCCTACACCGAGCGCGTAGGTGGCGGTAGCTTCGGCTACGACGAACTCGGCCTCCTCGCAGTCAGCAAAGGACTTGGCGTCGCGTTCGAAGAGGGGACCGGCGCCGACTCGGTACTCATCTTCACCGCGCTCGGCTCGGCCCTCGCGCGCGGTCAGGCCACGAGTGCCGCCGCGAACCGGACACCCCTCCAGTCCGCGCTCGCCGCGGACAGCACGGTGAACACCTCCGGGGCAGTGTCAAAGGTCTGGTGGAACGCGTCGCGCCTGCCGGCGCGCCTGCTCACGCGCGGCGCGGCAGGCGACAGTGTCGTGGCGTCCACGACCTACAACCTGAATCTGCAGCCCCTCGTCGTCGAGATGTCAGGGCGCGCGCCCGTGAGCTATGGCTACACGGGCTTCCCGGTCCCGTTGCTGACGTCGGTGACGCAAGGCGCCTTGGGTGAGACGACGAGCTACACGTATGGTCCATTCGATCAGCTCAAGACCGTGCATGTGAACGGAATCAAGATGCGTGAGGCATTCTTCGCTTCGGCGACGGCGTTGACGCCCGATAGTGTGAAGTCCGATACGGCGAACACCGTGCGCCAGAAGGTCGATGCGTATGGTCGCGTGCGCTCCACGAGGGACGCACGGCAGGTCTTCGACACGGTGACGGTGGAGGCGACACACGGCAATACGTCGACGACCACGCTCAGTGCGCCCGGAGTGGCGAATCGCGTGGAGACCTACGGCTACGACAATGCTGGTCGAGTCACACAAGTGATCGACCATCTCGCCCGCGTCTCTCGCGTCGCGTATGACTCGCGCGGGCTCGTGAGCGCGGCGATCGGACTGGCCACGAGCCAGTCGCCGGACACCGTCCTCTACACCCAGAACGACGTCACGCGCACGTACACGATGCGCGATCCGGTCGGGAATCTGCACACCGAATTGCGCAACACGATAGGGCTCACCACGTCGTCGACCGATCCGCGCGGCCAACTGACGAGCTACGGCTACGATCGGGCGGGCCGGATCGTACGGAGCACCGATCGGCGCGGCGTCGTGGTGCGCGACAGCCTGGACCTGCTGGGGCGTTTGGTGCGGCGCGTGGCCGGCTCGGATACGACATGGTTCGCACACGATCCGAACAAGCGCTGGGTCGCGACCAGGAACGCCGAGAGCATCGACACGACGTTCGTCGACGCCGCAGGACGCCCGACGCTCGCCGTCACCGTACGCGGCGCGGTGCGGTACGCGCTGAGTCAGGGCTGGGTGGGATCTCTGCCCGACGGCGTGACGATCCAGTCCTTCCTCACGCCGGCCGGCGCGCCGGCATGGACGCGCTCGACCGGGAGTGGGTATGACGGCATGCAACGCGAGAAGGCGATCCAGGACTTCGGGGGAGGCATGACCACCACAACGTTCGACAGTCGAGGAATGGAAAAGTCGATCGCGTTGCCGAGCTACACGACGACGCGCACTAACACGATCGGTGCACTCGGCGAGCTGCAGCGGGCGGCGTACTCCGGATCGGCAGCAGCATTCACGCGATTCTACCAATACGACCAATCCACGCGAATCGCCCAGATCGCGCGCGGCATCGCGACCGACAGCACGAAGCGCATTCACAACTACGACTCGCGCGACCGACTGTCGGACTATCGTGACGTGCGCACTTGGGTCGAGACGGTGTGGGAGCCATGGGACCCGTACGGGGACTGTCCTGGGTGCATGATCCAGAACGACATCACGCACGTCGACACGCTGCGCAGCGCGCTCTACACGTTCGACAAGATCGGCAATCCGACGGGGGCGGGGATCACGCTGCAGCCCGACGGCGGGAACCGTTTGGCGACCGTTCTCGGTGAGAGCTTCAGTTACGACGCGGAGGGGAACTTGCTGCAGCGTTGGGGTGGCCCAGCGGGCGCCACGACCTACACATGGAATGCGCTGGGTCAGCTCGCCCAAGTGGTCTCGCCGCAGGCAACGACCACGTACGGGTACGACGGTTGGGGGAGGAGGGTGCGGAAGACGGTGAACGGCGTGGTGACGCGATACCTGGTGCAAGACGACCAGGTCGTGATGGAGCTCGACGCGTCGAACGGGATCATGGCGGAGTACACGTACTACCCCGGCACCGACCGACCGCATGGGATGCGGCGCGGGGGCGCGCAGTACTTCTACGCGCAGGATGCGCAGGGGAACGTGACCGGCCTGATGAACCCGAACGGGAGTGTGGTGGAGACGTACGAGTACACGCCGCAGGGGGCGATGATCGGGAGCGGCGGGAGCGTGGGGAACCCGTACCGGTGGAAGGGGCGGGAGTGGGATGCGGAGGCGGGGCTCTACTATGTGCGGGCGCGGTACTACGATCCGGTGGTGGGACGGTTCGTTTCGGAGGATCCGATCGGGACGGCGGGGGGTCCCAACCCGTATGCGTTCGCCGCAGGGGATCCAGTGAACTTCAGTGATCCGAGCGGGCTATTCCCCGGGGAGTGCCCGGTGGCACTGCTGAGCATTGGGTATGCATCAATCGTTGTGGGGCGTGACGGGTCGGGTCGTCCCATCTACAGCTGCTGGTATATTCGTCTCCCACCCGTGGTGGTCACTGCATCCGTCGATCCGGCGCGAGGTGGCTCGCCCTACCGGAGCCGCGGCGGGTCGGCGATGGACTATATGAACGGCGGCACCACGATTCCGTTCGGGGACGACTTCGGCGGGGAAGCGCCCCGCCCCCTGATGAGCTTGTGCGCCGCTTCGAGCCTCGCGTTCGCCACGGGAGTCGTGAGCGACCTTTACCTCTTTAAGGGGATGCTCAAAGGGGCCGCATATGGACTGAAGGGTACTTGGCATGCACTTGCGGGGAACGGCTCGGCGAAAACCCTGTTTCAATCGAATATCACAATACTTCGCCAACAGACTCGATTTGGGCGTGGCGCGTTCTTCGCCGGGGAGATGGCCGCCGCCGACGCGCTCGCGACCTATGGTGTTGTGGATGGGATGCAGGTGTCCGCCGTGGCGGCCCTCAGCGGTAGCCAACCGACGATCCGGGACTTCACGCCGGTCCTTTCGACGATTGACGCAGGGACGTTGGTTGGCGCATCGTGCCCCGGTTGGTAGAAGTATCCTGTGCCCATGGAGGCCACGTGGCAAAGAGCCGCTTCATCTTCATCTTTTCATTGGCAGTCGGCCTCACGATGGCTACGATGGCCTCGGCCTTTGTCGTGCTCTCGAGTTTATGGAGGACCCGTTCCACTACCGAAGCCTTCGGGCTGCCGCTACACTCGATCGTCTTGGCGTATTACGCGGCTGGCATCCTCGGCGGAGCCCTAGTTGGGCTCGTACTGCGTCTCGGCGACAATTGGCGCACAAGGACCGCGGCAAGCATTCTTGGCTCGTTCGCGGCCTATGGTTGCGTTGCGGTCGCGATGAAGGGATCGGTGTTGAGCTGGGATAGGGGTCAATGGCAGATGTTGATAGCGATCAGTGTCCTTTCTGGTGCCACGTTCGCCTTCATGACGCGCAACGATTTCCGCTCCTGAGGAATGCATGGCCAGTCAGCCGTCAGCGATTGGGGTTGACCCGGGTCAACTCGACGCTTCATGTGCGCAATTGACGACCACGAGCGACGGATCACGCCAACCATCTTGAGGTCAAAGTGAGATCGAAATGCGGAAGCTGATCGCTGCTCTTGCCGTCTCGTCGCTCGCGATCGGAATAGAGCAGTCGGGCGACTTCGAAGAACTCGACGCGACGTACGCGATCACCTCAGAGAATATGGCTCTTCGGGGAATTGTGTGGGTGAATTCGAGGGATATTCCTGAGGTCAAGCGGTCGCGGTCAGAGGGAAACAGAGGCTTGCGGGGTGAGGGACGACGGCCTGAAGTTCCGGCATGACTTCTCGACGTACTCCGCGGCGCGAACTGCGTGACGCGTACCGGTTCCCGGGATGCACCCCGAGCCGCACCGTGGTCGGCCTCTTCGGGGATCCCCACGCGCGGATTCTGCGCCTCAGTCGGCGCCCAAAAAAACGGTCTGCGGGGCGTGTGGAACGCCGCACCGCACGTGGTACGACCGCACGGTCCGCCGGG